>JASEFK010000008.1:43184-143038 GCA_030019255.1 Actinomycetota bacterium | reverse complement strand
CAACCGTGTTCCATATGGGAGAACGGAAAAGACGTCACGGGAAGAAAGCTTGAAAGGTTAGGTTGGTAAGCGGTTACCCATCGAAGTCCCCAATACAGGAATGAAAGTTCGCATATCTGGCGGTAAAGATTCCCCTCGATGTCCTGAACTACTCAGGTTTTATCAATTCCGCGCCTCCATCGATGAAGGATGCGCCTCGATCATCCGTATTAGAAGTTTGGGCAGGGAGTCTTTCGCCCGGCGGTTAAGGAATTTTTAATTGTGAAGGAGGGTAGCGCTATGACATATCTCGCTGACATCATGGTGGGAAAAATACGGTCTCCCTTTCTCCGCTTCTCTATCCGCGCACTTCCCTTTCTCGTTCTGTTATCCCTGGTTGCAGGGCTCGCTTTCTCGCCGCTTCCCGCGTCGGCAGGTGGCTTTGCGGAGGAAATCTCTAACAGAACGTCTTTGCGGCACCAGGCATCGCATCCCCCTTCATTTTTGGAGGAGCCTGGGAAGCAGCCCGGTCAGCAGATAGGCAAATCCGGGAGGAATGGGGTCAACAAGAAGCCAAAGGCCGTGGCGGAAGCCGACAAGACCATGGCCGAGGAAGGAGAAGCGATAACCTTCGATGCTTCTTCCTCTCGAGACCCTGATGGAGAGATAGTCTCCTGGCACTGGGATTTTGGTGACGGAGAGGAGTTTTCAGGCGTCAAGGCTGTTCATGCATACCGGGAAACGGGGAATTACAAGGTAACACTTACCGTGAGAGACGATAGAGGGGCGACGGACAAGGACACTTTGCGGGTGAAGGTTGTGGAAGCCTCTCTCAACCGCCCTCCCGTGGCTGACGCCGGGTCCGACCTGGAAGTCGTGATCGGGGAAAAAGCACAACTGGATGGAAGCAAGAGCAATGACCCTGACGGCGATCCGTTGAGTTATACATGGAACATGGTCGAAAAACCGGAAGGAAGCGAGGCTTCCCTGGACGACCCTACCTCCGTGAACCCCGCCTTCATCCCCGACCGGGAGGGGGAGTATGTGATTGAGCTTAAGGTAAGCGACGGTGAGCTGGAAAGCGAGCCTGATTATGTGACCGTCACGGCGGTCCCGCTCCAGCTCTCCAACTCCATCGCCCCCGATGACTACCAGCCCATCGCCACCTACAAGAGCTCCTACCTGGCCCAGAACAGCGCTGGGAAGAAGCTTCTCTACTTGGAAGGGGACGCCTTCGAGAGGGGTTACGCCGAGGGCTATCTCTGCCCGGAGGGCGTGTACCGCATGACCCACGATTACGTGGATAACTTTATAAAGGGCCTTATCAAGGGCTTCGCCGGTCCCCTGGGAGCGCTTGCCGAGGTTCCGTTTTTCGTCCAGACCGTGCGGCGCGTTATGGCCCAGGCGGTGCTCTCCCAGGAGTATGCCGTTCCGGAGGAGTTCTGCCGGGAGATGCGGGGCATCGCCGCAGGGTGTCAGGACCGGGGCTTCGACGTCACCTACCAAGACGTTTTCTTGATCAACGTGGGGTTTGATTTCCTCTATTCCCTCGTCTACCAGGGAGGGAGCCTCCTGTGCAACGAATTCTCCGTCTTCGGGGAGGGAACCCGGGACGGCCGACTCTACCATGGCCGCGACTTCATGTTCACCACCGGTGGAGACGTGTTCTCCGATGAGGCCCTGATCATGGTACATAAACCCACGGAAGGTTTTCCCCTGGCTGCATCCGCCGCACCGGGTTTCGTGGGCTTTCCCACCGCCTTGAACATCCAGGGGGTAAGCTTCGGCATGGACATGGTCCCCAACCGGCAGAACCGTGCCCTGGTTAGCGGCATGGGGTGCCTGCTCCTCTGCCGCCAGGTGGTGCAGTACGCCTCCGACCTCCAGGAGGGCATCGAAATGGTGAGAAACACCTCCCGAGGGGTTTCCTGGCTTTTCATGATTGCCGATGGGAAGGGGCCGGAGGCGGTGGTACTGGAGACGGTGGCCGACCGCCTGACCCCGGAAGGAGACGACCTTTTCTCCACCTTGCTCGGGATATTGCCCGGCCTCTCCACTCTCGTGGCTGGCGTGGAGGAGACCCTCCCCGTACGGCTGATGGATGGAGCCGGGAAGCTAATAACCGGAGTGGGGGACCTTGTGGAGGGGACGGCGGATGTGCTCCCCGTTCTTGGAGATGTGCACCCCGACCGAGGGGTGGCGGTGAGGACCGCCGACTACGTGGACCCGGAGGGACTGGAGGAATATCGCATCGTCATCCCCCTGCAGGACCCGCTGGTCCCGGAGAGGGAGAAGACGGTGATCTCAGCCTTTCCCCTGCAAAGGGAGAGCGAACCGGGCCTGGTGGCCATGACCAACCACTACATCCTACCCCGCATGAACCTCACCCAGATGGGACTCTTCTACCACACCATCGATACCCAGCAGGGCGGGGGAAGGGAGTCGGAGTGGCGCTACGACATTATGGTGGACGCCATCCTCAAATATTACGGGGCCATAGACCGCAACACGGCCATGTGGCTCATCGACTTCCTCAATCCCGCCCGCTGCGATTACTACGGCACGGACACCACCCAGTCGGTGAAGGGCCATCACGTGCTCATGGACAACCATTCCCTGGAGATGTGGTCCCTGCATGGCTACTACGACGACCCCTGGCAGCATGTGGACTTGAAAAAGATCCTCGGACTGCCCCAACCCCATCCCCCTAACGCCTTTCCGGTGGCCGTCATCCAGGCCAGCACCACCACCGCCGAGGTGGGGGAGGAGATAATCTGCGACGGCTCCGCCTCTCACGATCCCGACGGGGATATCGTCTCCTGGCACTGGGATTTCGGTGACGGGGAGAGTGCCACCGGCAAGACCGTCACCCATGCCTACCACTCTGAAGGGGAGTACACCGTAACTCTCAGGGTGATGGACGATAGGGGGGCAAGTGCAAATGACATCTGCAGAATTGTGGTAGGCAACAAGAAAGCGTGGAGTGATGAACCGCCCCGGAACCCTTATCTTGCCGACGTGTATTGGTCGCAGAGCCATAGAAACTCATACTGTCAGGCTTCTTCACCTTTCCCCGGCCCAACTGATGCCGACATCGAGTACAAGCGACTCCCGCTCATAGCCGATACCCCAATCGTACTCACATTCTCATCACCTTATCCGGACGGAAGAAGGGTTATCTGGGGTTCCGGGGTGGGATTCACGGGACAAATCTTCAAGATGGATCCCGACACCTTCACTTTCATCGACCAATATTATCCACAGGTGGAGGAGGGGAAGGGTCTGCAACTCGGATCTATAACAGGTGCTTATAACATCCTGGACAGGGATGGCAACTTCTTCGTGCCCGTGGAGGACGGTATAAATGCGTTTTGCGATGAGACACCCGGCAATCGTTTCTCCAAAATAAAACTCAAAGCCAGTTTTAAGATTCCAGACGCTGAGCTTATACGGCCCGGCGAGGAGAAGGTCGTGGGTATGACCATGACTTACGATGGGATGATCGCCTTCGTCACCAACCTGGGAACCGTTGGGGTGATCAATCGGCAACTTGATCCGCAGTCGGCCCATTACATTTCACTCAACGGCGAAAAAGGCCGTGATCCTAATACAACCTTGGAGGAACTGGAGCAAGTCTCCAACTCCATCGCTGCCTGTGAAAAAGGCGGGATATACGTAGTCACCGACCGCAAGATGTACAGAGTTCAGTGGACGGGTAATGAGCTAACTCTAGACCCACGGAAAGGTGCATGGAGTGCGGAATACGACACCGACACAGGGCAGCAAGGTGGACGCCTCGGCAAGGGGTCGGGGACGACGCCCACCCTCATGGGAACCGGGCCGGGAGATCGTTTCGTGGTCATAGCCGACGGGGCGAAGCTGATGAAAGCGGTGCTCTTTTGGAGGGACGAAATCCCCAAGGGCTGGAAGCCGATAGCCAAAGGAAAAGACCCCAGGATAGCTGCCGAGGTGCCCATCACCTTCGGCGACTCAAGCGCTACCGAAAGTTATACCGACCAATCTCCATTGGTGCGCGGTTACGAGGTGGTATTCGTGAGCAATACCTTGGGATCAAACATTTTTGATAGTATACCTCCTTCTCTGCAACCCTACACCATGCTCCTCTCCAACATTCCCGGTATTGCCCCCCGGGGGATAGAAAAATTTAGATGGAACGCGACTAAGCGCAAGTTGGAAAGGGTTTGGGCGAACCCGGATATAAGCGTGCCCAACTGCATACCCTGCATGAGCTCAGAGACGAATCTCATATATGTCACTGGGCAGAGAAACGGTTGCTGGACCCTGGAGGCGGTTGACTGGGATAACGGTAAATCGAGGTTTTATTATCGGATACCCATCTCCATATTCGGAATCGTCAACTTTGGACAAGATTTCTTGCCATTCGCCAACAGTTTCTATGCGGCGACGGAGATAGGCCTCGACGGCTGTGTTTATACCGGCACTTTCGGTGGGGTTTCCAGGTTTAGGCCCAGGTAGTTAGCCGGATGCCGGAAAAACGGGTAGCCGAAGGCAGGAGGAGGCACCCTGGGCACCTGCAGGAAAAAGTAGGGAATATACCGAAAGCCCTTCCCTTCTTGTCCGTACACCCACATCTTTGCCAGTGCCGCTGAGCGAAGGCGTCATGTCTTTTAATCGTATTAATCAGTGTCTGGTCGGCATATCGGATTGTCTCAAGAGGAGGTTTGGGAATGGAGGCACCCTGGTTTCAGGAATATCGAGATGTAGGAATTCCGGTGAGCCTGGAGCCCTACCCGGAGGTGCCCACCCACTATTTCCTGGACCGGGCGGCAGAGAGATTTCCAGGCATGGGTTGCGTGCAACTGGGCTTGGAACTTTCCTACGCGGATATAAAGGAAAAGGCGGATCGGCTGGCCGGCGTCCTCAGGGATATGGGAGTGGGCAAGGGGGACCGGGTAGCCACCATGCTGCCCACCTCCATACAGTTCGTTATCGCCGATGCCGCCGTGTCCAAGGCGGGGGCGGTGCACATGCCCTGCAGCTTCCTGGAGGCCCGGGACACCCTGCTGCACAAGTTCCGGGAAGGGACGCCCAAGGTGTTGATCTGCCTGGACGAACACCTTGAGACGGCGGAATATCTTCGGTTAAACTTCAAAGCCCTCCACCAGGTGGTCGTGTCCAACGTGGCGGATTTCTCCGAACTTCCTCCCGAGAAGACGAAAGGAG
Source organism: Actinomycetota bacterium (assembly GCA_030019255.1). Classification (NCBI taxonomy): domain Bacteria; kingdom Bacillati; phylum Actinomycetota; species Actinomycetota bacterium. The sequence goes on along the minus strand of JASEFK010000008.1, from coordinate 137,854 downwards.
GCGAATTCCCCCAGCTCCTCGAGGTGCTGGAGGACGCCGAGCCCCGACCGCTGGGGGTGGATATCAATCCGGCCCAGGACTTGGAGACCCTCCTCTTCACCGGCGGAACGACAGGGGTTCCCAAGGGATGCATGCTCACCCACCGCAACATAGTGGCCAACGCCCTGCAGAGCACCTCGGTTTACGGAAGGATAACCAAGGTGCTGGAGGGCAACATGGCCGTGCTCATGGGATTGCCCTTCTTCCACAGCTACGGGCATTGCATGATGCACACCATGATTCAAATGGGTGCCACCTTGCTCCTGGTCATTGATCCCAGGGATACCAGGTCCATGCTCCAAATGATAAGGGAATACCATCCCATCATGCAGATAGGGGTGCCTACCCAATTCATGAAGATGCTCCAGGAGGACCTTAAGAACACCCGCATAATCGGGATATCCGGCTCAGCAGCCCTGCCCCCCACCGTGCAGGAGGAATTCGAAAAAGCCAGCGGAAGCCTCATCTCGGAGGGATATGGCCTCTCGGAGATGTCGCCGGTTACCCACTTCAACATCTCCTCGAACATCCGACTTTTCGGGGGGAGGGCGGCCATCAAGCTGAACAACGTCCTCCTCTTCAATCCCCTGGGCATCGCCCTGAACCGCGGGCTGATAAAGCTCGTGGGATACAAGCGGTTTGGAGAGCTCTTCACTTCCCTGGTCTCCTTCTTGACCAGGTTCAGCGGAAAGTCCCGGAAGTTGAAGTCCATGGAGAAAAGGGGAAGCATCGGCATCCCCGTGCCGGACACCTTGGTGAAGGTAGTTGACCCCGACACCGGGAAGGAACTTTCCTGGGAGGAAATGGTCCAGCAAGGGATGACCGGGGAGATGCTCCTGAGCGGGCCACAGAGGATGCTCGGTTACTGGCCCCAGCCGGGAAGCGGCATGGACGAGGATGGATACATCCACACCGGTGACATCGTGCGCATGGACGAGAAAGGATATTTCTCGGTAGTGGACAGGACCAAGGACATGGTCAACGTCTCCGGATACAAGGTATACACCCGCGAAATAGACGATATCCTCTACGAACACGAGGCCACGGCTCTTGCTGCCACCATCGGTGTGCCGGACCCGGCGAGGCCGGGAAGCGAGCTGGTGAAGGTCTTTATCCAGCTTAAACCGGAGTACGTGGGGAAGGTGACCGAAAATGATTACTTTAAATACCTCTCGCAGAGGGTGGCAAAGTATGCCCGTCCGAGGAGCATCGTCATCGTGGACGAGATGCCCCTGACCGAGGTATACAAGGTGAACAAAAAGCTTCTGCGCGAGCAGGAGATAAGAAAGATGCAGGAAAGTCAGGCCCAAGAGGACCAAGAAGGTTTTAAGGCGGCTGCTCGAGCCGAATAAATGTCGAAATCGAATTTGCTTTAGGACAAGCTTACCCTTTATTAAGGGGCTAGCCTGGTTTTAAACCCCGAATTCCTTGCGCATATCGTTGACCCACTTCCGGAAGGTTTCCCTTTCCTCCGGGGACATCTCGTCGGGGAACCTGCCTTCCACCTTGCCCGCCAGGTCCACCAGCCTGGTGGCGGCCTTGACATTGCGGACTATGGTAGGTAGGTCACCGCGCAACTTCAGTTTCCCCTGCATTATGGCCTTGACCACGTCCGGTTCCTTGGCCAGCACCGATTTCCACTTCGCGTAATCACCGGTTATCTGGTAGTCGGCTTTTTCGGCTGCTTCGTGGGGAACTATCCCCCTTTCCTCACACGTTACCTCCGGACAGTTTCTCGTCTATGAAACCGGCGGTACGCAGGGCCAGGGCCATGATGGTCAGTTGAGGGTTCACGCCCGGCGAGGAGGGGAGCACGCTGCCGTCGCAGAGGTAGAGGTTTTCCACATCCCAGCTCTCGCCGGTGGGTTTGACTACCGACCATTCGGGGTCGTCCCCCATCCTGCATGTGCCCAGGGGATGGTAGGCGGTCATGGCGTAGAAGTCACGGGCTTTAACCGGGCTCTTCTCCAGCCGCTTCAGGTCTTTAGCCCCGCGTATCTCGTAATGCCCGGCGATGGGGGTTATCACCTTGCGGGCCCCGGCGGCGAACCAGACCTCGGCCATAAGCTGCACGGCGAATTTCGCCTTCTCCACGTCCTTTCCCCGCAACATGTAGAGCATGGTGGGCCGCCCTCCAGCTCGCGGCAGGTCGGCGACCCTTCCCCAGGAATCGGTGTCCGACACCATACCGCCGAAGATGCCCATCCGCGGGTATTCATTCATCAGCTTGAAGTGCTTCTTCCCGGCGAAGGGCAGGGCCAGGGAGTGGATTTCCGGCGGGACGGTGCCGCCTTCCAGCATGATACCCTCGTCCTTGAACTCGTCTACGTAACAGGCCTGCGGTATTCCCTTAGGAGGGCCCATGATCTCGTCGAAGAGGGCGACCGTCTGGACAGCCGGATGGATTTCAAGGTTTCTGCCTACCTGGCCGCTGGAGTTGCAGATCCCCTGCCGGAGGAGGAGGTGAGGGGTACAGACGGCTCCCGCCGCCAGGACCACCACCCGGGCATCGATGTCCACCCCGAATTTCTTCCGCTTACCGGTGAGAGGATCCACGAAGGACCCTTTCACTCCTGTAGCCCTGCCGTTTTCCAGCTTTATCCTTTCGACGCGGCAGGAGGTGTAGACGTCCGCTCCATTTGCAACCGCGTCGGGTATAAAGGTGACGTTGACGCTCTGCTTGGAATCGTTGGGGCAACCGAAGACGCAGGACCCGTATCCCTCGCAGTCCTTGGCGTTGCGTGGAAGCCATCCCGAAGACAGCCCCAGCTTTTCCGCACCCCGCAGGAAGGTCTGGGCCACCTTTCCCGCCACCTCCGGGTCCGCCCGCTTCACGAAAAGGTATTCCTCAAGATGCGCGTAGATGAGGTTCAGTTCTTCCTCGGTGAGGTCCCGGAGTCCGTGCACCACCTGCCATTTCTTCAGGACAGGCTTGAGGATGCGCAGGGCGGTGCCCGAGTTGATGGTCGTGGTGCCTCCCACCGTCTTCCCCATGGGAAGGAGGATGGAAGGGATTCCCAGGGTCATGGTCTGGCCGGCGTCCCTGTACATCTTCACCAGGGAGTCCACGGGGTCCAGGTTGAAATCCTCCCGGGTGAAATAGGCCCCCTCTTCCAGCACCGCCACGGAGTATCCGGCACCGGAAAGCTCCCTGGCCACCGGGCCGCCCCCTGCTCCCGATCCCACGATAACCACGTCAACAGTGCGCCTTACATGCGAATCTACATGCTCGAGCCCATAGATCATCTCGCCTCACCAGCCATTTGCTCTTGCGGCGATTTTTCCTTTCCCCGGGTTACCGGATGCAGCTCGGCATCCTTTTTCAGGCTCTGGGGATCGAAGCCCAAAGGCACCCTGACCTCGTCCCTTCGGTAATAGGAGATGAGGACGGGCAGGCTCAGGAGCACGGGAATGCCACGGAGAAGAGGATTTCGGCTTGCAAGTAGCCGGTTCATCAGCTCTTCCTTCCGGGTATCGCTCAATCGGTGGAAGGTTCTGCCCCCCAGCACAAGGGAGAGCAGGTGCAGGCCGATCAGGCAAGTCCCGTAGAGCCAGCGGAACTCCGGGGCACCCGTACGTAGATACCAGATGACGAAAGAGGCCTGGCCTTCCGGGTCCGGCTCGGGCATCCCGCTCCAGTAGCTACTGCGGAAATAGAATTTGACCAGTTTTTCGATCTGTTTACGGAAAATGTTCATGCATTCCTCCTGCTGGATATTCCGGATCCTCGGGAAACCTCGGTCTTTCAAAAAGTGAAATACGATTTCGGAGGCGTTTTCCCGCGTTTCCTTGGAGAAAACCACTGCTCCCGCCCGCCATATCCAGCCATCCGATAGGATGGAAGGACACCTCGGCTACTCTTGTTGAACTTCTCGCTGCGGCGGGCCATGTCCGGAATCCGAGCTTCCCTAGGAAAACTCGGAAAAACGGTTAGGATATGCCACATGCCGGCAGCATGCGGCGGAGCCGTACAGACGAGGGAAAGGGGATCGTCACTCGTATATATGGTTGGGCACAACGGATCCTTGGGAACGGTGGTTAGGAAAATTGAACAGCATACGGGCGACGCGGATTTTAATCCGCGGGTTGTGTGTCTTCCGAAAAATCCTGTTGCTCGGGGTGGCGGGCCTTCTTGTCGTTACGCTTACCCATTATTTCGCGCAAGACAGGGAAGCGAGGGGATTCGTCGAGGAACTGACTTCAAGGTGGGAAGAGCAAGGTCCGGCATCAGGTCCGGCATCGCCGGGGGATGTTGTGGGCTGGATCGAGATACCACGTATCGGGCTCTCGGCTCCCGTCGTGGAGATGGCCAACGTGGATGACCGGGAAAACCTCAACAAGGGTCCGGCCCACCTGGCGGGGACCGCCTACCCGGGAGAGGAGGGGAACTGCGTGATCGCCGGGCACCGTACCACCCATTCGCGACCCTTCTTCCGCCTTGACGAGCTCTCGGAAGGTGATCGCGTGATTCTTTCCGGGAGGGACGGTTCGATACATACCTACCTGATCAAGCGTAAACTGGTCGTAAACCCGGATGAGGTGTGGGTGATGGAGAAAGTCGACGGCAGGGCCCTTACCCTGATAGCCTGCCACCCGCTCTTTTCCGCCCGGAAAAGGCTGGTGGTACGGGCCGAATCCGGGGAGGCCACGGAGATAGTTGAATAGATTGCCTTTCTTTGTCTATTTATTTATAATTAATTTGAACGCCGAGCAGGTGACATAAAAGTGATGCAAGGGAGGGAATTGCCATGGGGGGTGTAAAGACACTCGGCGTTCAGCGTATCGAGGGCCTCTATCGCAGTTATCACCACCAGCTTCTCAGCTTCTTCGTGAGAAAAGGGCTCGACGAAGGAACCGCGGAGGACCTGTCCCAGGAAGTGTTTCTGCGGCTGCTGCGCAGCGGCAAGGAAATCGACGGGGACGGCTATGCCCGCAACCTCGTCTACCGCGTGGCCCAGAACCTCCTCATCGACCACTTCCGTAAGAACAACGGAACGGTGAAGGTGAGGTTGTGGCCGGACGAGGAGAACCCAAACGCATTCGATGGTGACCATGTGTGCCATGGGTATAGGGTCCTTGACCCGGAAGAGTGTTGCCTTTCCAACGAGGTGTCTCAAGAGGTGAGGACGGCGGTGTCGAAGCTTCCACGACATTATGCTCGTGCGCTCATCATGCGTGAATACCAGGGTATGTCCTACCGGGAGATAGCTTCCGACCTCGGTCTTACCGAGAAGGCCGTGGAGAGCCTCCTCCACCGCGCCAAGTCTCAGTTGAAGAAGGAGCTTGTCGGAGCCCGGGAAGGTGGCTGGTGGGCCGCGTTGGTCGTATATCTGGCGAAGTTGAAGAGAAAGCTTCTCTCCGTGGGAGAGTCGGTTTCTCGTTGCTTCCGCTGGGGCAGTGTAACCCACGTTACCGGGGTCGCAGGAGCGGGAAACGCGATCTGGAATATCATGGCAATTTGTCTTCTGGTATGCGCCGTCGTGGGTTCGGGCTTCTTGTTGGTGGTGGGGGGTGAAGGGTACCGCGTGGGAGAAGCACGTGAAAACCTGCCCGCCAGAGTGCTGAACCGTGAGAGCGAACTCACGGCGGAGCAAGGCAGGTACGGGGAAGGGAGTTATGACACCCGGAAAAGGGTGGAGACCGACGACCGGTTGGTGGCGTTGCCGTCTCCGCCGCTTGAGGATGTACAGTTCCCCTGGCGGGATGTGGTGACGGGTGGGGGAGAGGTATTGCGGGCGATCGTGCGAGGTGGCGGGAATCTACTAGGGACGTTGCTGGGAACGGCGGAAACTCTATGGGCATACCTCTTGGGAATTACGGCGAAAACGGTCGCCGCTCTGGGGCTGCCGGAGGAAATGCTGCTTTGTTACTTGCTTCCCGCCGATACACCTTGGGCGGAACTAAAGGGCCTGACGAGCGATGCCGTGGGGACGGCAATGGACGTTACCTGTGCCGCTGAAGGGACGGTGCTGGAAATAGGCTCCAGAACGGAGGCATCGCTTGAGGCATTGTCCACGGACGTTAAAGCGGAGAGCCTGGAACCTCGATCGGAAACGTCTGCGGAAGCCGCATTGGTAAATACACTTGACGTGCTGTCCGGGACCCTGGTTGGCGTGGAGGAGACGGGCGCCTGCGCTCTCGGTGCTTCTTTCCAACAACTGAACGACATCATCGGCCTGTTGCCCGGCGCCACGGAGACTGTGCTCTCCGGCCTGCTTCCCGTAGGAATCCAGGGCAACCCGGCCCCCTGAATATGGATATGAAAACGGCCCCCGTCCTTTAGAACGCCGAGCTTGGACGGAGACCGTTTGGATTTTTTTAAACGACCCGGGAAAAGCCGTTAGAATCCACCCGCTTTGTTCTTGAATTTCCTCTCCAGGCGGCCGAGGAGGGAGCCGGCGGCGGAAAGGGCCATGATGATGCCCAGGAGAAGAGTGAGTTCGGCCCCGGTGAAGGGAAGGTGATCGCCCAGCTCTCCCGTCCCCTGTGGGTTGGCCAGCTCTCCCGTCCCCTGTGGGTTGGTGACTACTTCGCCGCCGACCTCTACTGGAGGGACCTCCTTTTCCTCCTCCGGCACAGGCGGTTCGACGGAGGGCGGTTCCTCCGGTTGGTATATGGGAAGCAGGGGGAGCAAAGGCTTGAGGACAAACTCGTAGAGTTTATCGAGAAGGTCCTGCACTCCCTCCGGCAGCATTCCCGCCCCGGGGAAGCTGATCTCCAGGGGCAGCAGCAGGTTGAAGATCTCCTGCCATCCCTGATCGCCCGCCCAGTACTTCAGGTAGAACTCGAGGGGCACCAGAAAGGCGTCGTCGTTCACCTTCTTCAGGCCCAGGCTGCCTTCCGCGGCCAGGGCCTTGAAGAAGGCGATGTGTATTCCCAGGAGGGGGGCTGTCTCCAGGTTCTTGCCCAGTGCCAGCCTGGCTTCGAGGAGATCGTCAAGGGAGACAAGGACCAGGATACGGTCGCTTTTGTCCACCATCTTGAGAAGGTCCTCCGGGTTAAATTCGGGGGAGGACGGGAGGGAGGGGATTTCCTGCCCGGCGGGTGGGGCGGGTAGGTTGGAAACAATATCGTCCACCCCGGGTAGATCCTTCATCCCCGGGAAAGCACTTGGGTCCAGCAAGCCAGGGAGAGTCCCCGGAGAGGGCATACTTCCCGCATCTGGAAGCAGGGCAGAAAGGTTGGAGGGGTCCAGCAACCCGGCCAGCGAATCCGGGTTCAGAAGACCCGCCAGGTCCGGTGCATTACCCGGAACCTCAGGCACGGGAAGGGAGGGCGGCTGAGGGGTGTTACCGGGGACTGGTATGGGAAGCTGCGGGACTCCGCTCGAAGAGATGCCCGGGGAAGATGCCGAGGCCTCGCCCGAGCCTTCCCACGAGACCGAACCTCCCGCCGATGAACCATCAGCGGAAAGGGTGCCTTCCGCTGAGCCGCTTCCACTCCAGGAGGTCCCTCCCGTAAAACGGTCGTCCAGCTTAGGTAGGGATTGACCCACCGGCGTGTCCGTGGTTACATCGCCCCCGAGGCATGTTCCGGTAACGGTCATGAGAAATACGGCGGAAAGGATAAAACACGAGATAAATGCAAGGATCTTTTTACCGGCCATCCTCTTTCACCTCCAGACTCTAAACTCTACGGAAAACCCGTAACAAGCGGGCACCTGCTCGCCTTCCCGATAGTAGATACGATCCTGGTCCGCGAATCCCCCATGCTTCGGGCGATGACCATTAACTGGCGTAAAGAAAGCAGAATTTTATCCATGCTTCGAATCACGAGGATCGGGAGAATCGGGGGCTGGTGGAGTCTGCGGGTTTTAGAATAAATGACGATCTTGCCCGGGGAAGGACGGCACGAGGTCCGGACAACCGTGGGGTTGCAGACTACATGGTCCGAAATTTTTTGAGCAATCCTTGACGCAATCGGACGAAACCATGCGGTTTAAGATGTCAATTGTTTCCGGCGTCGGGAATGCGTACGGGACCAAAGTTTCCGGATGAGGGAAAAGGGCTGCTCGCCCGTATTTATTTTCAGAGCCGGAAAGGGGGAAAGATGGTCGTTGCCGATAAATGCCGGAAGGATAAGGTCCACAGGTTTCTCGTTTTACGAGGTGTGCCTGCTACCATTTTACTGGTCGGTCTAGCACTGGTGGCACTCTCGGGCAGTGGCTGCTCGGCGAAGGACGAGCTTGAGAAATATAACCTTACCGGGCAGTTGAAAAAGATCAACCGGGAAGTGGAGAGCCTGAACCGGGATACCGGCGAACTGGTGGAAACCCTTGCCGTCATGGACGTTAAGGAGGGAGGACTGGAGGAATCCAAGGCGCTGCTTAACCTCCTGGAGGGGAAGACGCAGGACCAGGTAAGGACATCCCAGGAGCTGGCAGATATAGTCGGACGCCAGAGAGAACAGGTGGCCACCATCCTGTCCATAGCCCGCGAGGTCCTGAAGGTGGAATCAGGCCTCAAGGAGGGAACGGAGAGACAGATGGGGATCGCCGGAAGGACTCTGGACCTCGTGCGTTTACTCTACGGTAACCTCATGGCTTTCGAGGGTATAAACCGGGATATAAACGGGAAGATGGACCGTGCCCTGGAGATCATGCGCAACATGTGAGGTAAGGGCGGTGAAGGCGAAGCTGATCAAGGCGGCAAAGCTGGTGGGAGTGGTTTCCCTGGTGGGTTTCATGCTCAACACCCTGCTCATGCTGGCCGAGCTCAAGGGCCTGGATAGCCGCCTCTCGGAGAACGAGAGGCTGCTTTCCCGGGCGGTTGAGCTGGAGGAATCCATGGGGGAAAAAGGGGGCAACCTCGCCGAGATGTCGGAGATATTCGATGGGCTGATGGCCGGCATCCAGGAGGCCAATGAGGTGGCACGAACCATCGTTTCCGATGCCGAGGAGATACGGGCCATGAACGATACTATGCTGGCGGTCAACCGTGAAATAGACGGTATCATTCTGGCCAATATCGCCATGGTGGAACAGATCTCCCTTTACATGGCCCAGGTGGTGGCGGTCATGGGCGATGTAGGGAACCTGCTTTCCGGGATCATGCAGGCGGCCTCCGGGCAGCTCCAGAAGGTGGAGGAGATGTACCGGTTGGCCCAGGAGAATAACCAGTCCACACCCGCATTGCCTTGAGGGGGGACAGGGAGATGAAAGAAATGCTCGTGAAACTGTTCAGCCTGGGGGTGTGGGCCCTGTGCGCCACGGTTTCCGTGGTTATCGCCGGAGGTACGGTGGCCACCCTGGGGGTAGCCCGCAACGTGGACTCCAAGGTGGAGAGGGTGCGCGAACTGGTGGTCCGCTCCAACCAGTTGAACGATGGGATGCGGGAGTCCCTCCAACCCACCGTGGAGCTCAACGAGAAGGCCGGTATGGTGGGGAGCTATATAACGGATACCCTTCAGGCCATGATGGAAATGAAACAAGGCCTGGAGGCCATGGTGGAGACCATCGAGGCCAACAACAGCGTTCTGTCCCTGGTCCGGGAGCACACAGACCGTCTTTCGGCCGCGCTGGAGGAGCTGGATCCCTATCTGCGCCAACTCTCCTCGGCGGTTGACGAGGGGAATTACGCCTCCGCCTCCTCCCTGGACATCCTGGAGAGGATAAACCAGGCCAACCAGGCCATCGCTGGGGAGATGGCCGCCCTGAGGGACAAGCTGGCCAACTCGGTCTCTTACCGCCTCTTTTTCACCTATGCCCTGCCCAACCTGCCCTGATGAGAGGAGAGGATGAGCATGTTCAGGAAAACGGCAATAACCGGTGCGTTGGGCTTGATCCTCGCGGGACTGGCCATCATATCTTATACCCTGGCTTCCAGTGGAGCACTGGAGAGTTTCAACTGTAATTACAACATCTTCAACATGGTGGACGAGAGCCTGCGCGGGATGCAGGAGATGGGCGGGATCATGGGAGAGGTCAAGGAAAACGTCAGTACCCTAAATGAAAGGCTGGAGCTGGTGGGAAAGACCAACCGGCTTCTTCACCAGCAGCTGGCCGTGGTCGAGGAGCTCAACGGTGCCATGTCTGGGCAGAAGCCGCTTCTCGAGGAGACCAACGAATCCCTGGGCGTGTTGGAGGGTAAGCTCCGCATGACGCTCAGCCTGGCCTGGGGGCTGAAACCGATCTCATCCTCGCTTCTTGTCGCCATGCAGGATTCCGTATCCCTTACCCAGGGAGTGGCGGATGGTTCATCCGGGATGGTGGGCCTGGCCTCCACCATCTCCATGCTTTTCGACGAGACCCTTGGGTACTTGGCCAGGATACAACCCAAGAGCGCCAAGGCACGGGCCTATATGCGGGGGGATATCATGTCCCGCCTTTCGGAATTCGTTCCCCGCAGGGAAGCCACTGCGAGCGCCTCGCCGGAGGCGCCCGCACAAGTTCTGCTGCCCGCCGGTTCCCCGGGCAACGCGTTGTTGAATCCTGAGGTATTGAGGGTGATCGAGCAGGTATCGGGAAATCCGCTTTCGGGACTCCTGGAGGGAATAGGAAAGCTGTTGGGTGGCCGGTAGGGGGAAAGAGATGTTGAAGGCGATTAGATTTTTACTTGGCCTGGTAACCGTGGTCAGCTTAATAATAACCGGCGGAACGCTGCTCAAGGTCATCGGCGTGCAAAAGGGGATGGGCGAAAAGCAGGCGGGATTGCTGGAGGAGGTGCGGGCGCAGGAACGAGGGGTGCGGGACATCATCCCCGCCTTCAAACCCACCGAGGAAATGGTGGAAAAGACGGAGGCCATGCTCGCCGATCTCCAGGCCCTGGTGGAAGTGGTGTCGGGGATGAACGACCTGGTCCGGACGGCGAACGAGCTTCAGGGAACCACGGCGGATCTCCTGGACCGGAATAACCTGGGCGTGGGATCCCTCGGTTTCCGCATCGCCGCCTCCAAGTCCCCCTTGGCGGAAGTGGGCGGCAAGACCGCCCTGACCCTTCAATACATCAACCGCACCCTGGCGGCCTTGGAGGAAATGGTCGACGGTCTGCGGGCATCCAACGCCTGTGCCTCGGACATCGCCGACATGATGGAGGGTAAATACAAGTGAGGTAATGGACATGACGACGGCGAGATTTCTCATCGTATTTTCGGCGTCGATTACTCTGGTGCTTGGGATGTGGCTGGTTGTCGGGATTATCCGTGAGCGTCCTTACGTTAAACGGCTCCTCTTGGCATTGGTGGGATTTTACGGCCTGGTCTGCTTGTTTTCGCTGCTGTTTTCCCTGGCCGGGATATAAAGACATCCCCCAGTCGGCGGAGCGCTCCGCCACCTCCAAAGAGACCGCCTTTCGCCCGGGGCGGTCTCTTCTTTCGCCGTTCCCGTCGTGGGTTATTGTTTTCCCTGCGTCCCGTCCGGTGGTCATCCGAGGCGGTGACATTGTTGCGTGAACCATCGCGGACCTGGTTTCTTCTCCGGCTTTTGTTGTGGAGCGAGATTGCGGGGGTGATGAAGGAAAGCGGTAATAGGTAACCTGAAATGCGACAATCTAAAGCTGGAGCGCGACGCAGACGAATTTATATGTACCATTTGGATAATTTTTATTTGATGAGAAAGACGCAACCATGCGCAGGCTGTTTGCAGGGCTCCGGTTTCGAATCCTGCTGGTCGTCGCTGTGGCCTTTCTCCCCGCTTTCGTGCTTCTGTTTCTGCACTCTATAGAGCGGAGGAGGGATGTCGTCGATACCGCCCGTCTGGAGGCTTTCCGCCTGACGGAAAACGTGGCCGCCGAATATGTGCAGCGGGTGGACGACATTCGAAGGCTGCTGTCGCTTTTGTCCTACGTTCCCGAGGTAAGAGGAAGGAATTGGAAAGAATCTTCTGCACTCTTCGGGGAGCTTCTTGCCCGCTCTCCCGAGCTGGTCAACGTCATCGCCGTTGATGCCGATGGAAACGTGGTGGCCAGCGCCGTTCCCTACCAAGGCCCGCTGAACCTGTCCGACCGGTCCTTCTTCCAGCGGGCGGTGCAGACCAAGGAATTTTCCATCGGGGATTATGTCGTGGGGCGCATCACCGGCAAACCCTTGTTGCCCTTCGCCTTGCCGGTCCTGAACGAAAAGGAAGAGGTCGTTTTTCTCCTGGTAGCTGCCTGGGATCTCAGCTGGCTTGAAAAAATGGCGGATTCCTTTTTTCTCCCCGAAGGCTCGGTCCTCACGGTGGTGGATGGAATGGGTACCGTGCTGGCCCGTTACCCGGAGGGGGAGGGCTACGTGGGGACCACGGTTCCGGAAGCACCGGTGGTGAAAGCGATGCTCGAGGAGGCGGGCGGCGGCTCCATGAATGAAGTAGGGCTGGATGGGGTACGCCGGTTGTACGTGCACCGGCCTATTATGCCGGAAGTGGAGACGGGAAGGGTTTACGTCTGCCTGGGGTTTCCGGAGGAAGAAATATACGGTCCGGCCAACCGGACCCTTGCCTGGGAGCTCGCCATCCTGGCGGTTTTCGCGGCCTTGGTTATCCTTCTCGCCTATGCGCTGAGCGGGGTTTTCATCATCAGGCCTATAAGTAATCTGCAGAAGGCCGTGCAGGAACTGGAAAGGGGGAACCTAAGGGCCAGGAGCGGGCTGTCCGGCGCCTTGGGAGAGATGGGGCACCTGGCGAAGTCCTTCGATCGCATGGCCGAGTCCTTGCAGGCGCGGGTGGAGGAACGCGATCGCGCCGAGGCTAGATTGCGGGAGAACGAGAAACGCCTGTCCGATATCGTCACCACTGTTCCTGTGGGCATTATCACAACCGACTCCCGGGGGGAGGTCGGCTTCGTCAATCGAGCAGCCCTTAGCATCTTGGGGTCGGAGGAGGAAGCGATAATCGGGCGGAGCTATGAAGATCTCTTCGCGAAGGTGACCACCCTCGATGGGCATCCCCTTCCTGCGGAAGAGCACCCCTTCCGGCGCATCCTGGATGCGGGGATGGAGTTTCGCGACGTGGAGTACCTGGTGGAGTTGGAAAACGGAACGACCAGGGCGCTTTCCTTCAGCGGACTCCCTCTCCGTGACGAGGAGGAAAACGTAATGGGGGTGCTGGCCGCCGTGGAGGACGTCACGGAGCGCCACCGGTCACGGGAAAGGGCCAGGAGGCTGGGGCTTTTATATGCCGTCCTCTCGGAGGTCAACCGGGCCATCGTTCACCTCAAGGAAAAGCAACTCCTGCTCCAGGAGATATGTCGCATTTTGGTGGAGAGGGGGCTTTTCCGGATGGCCTGGGTAGGCTGGCTCGATCCTTCCAGCCTTGTCGTGGAGCCCGTGGCCGTGGCGGGAGACCGGACCGGTTATGCGCGGGAGATATCCGTTCGTGCCGATGATTCCCCCCTGGGTCTCGGTCCCACGGGAAGGGCAGTGGTGGAGGGGCATCCGGTGATTTGCGACGACGTGGAGAACGACCCCCGGATGGAACCGTGGCGGGACAAGCTCCTTCGGGCCGGCTTCCGTTCCTCGGGGGCTTTCCCGCTGCGCCGCGAAGGGAAAGTGGTGGGGGTGATCAACGTCTATGCCCATCTCCCGGGTTATTTCGGTCCCGAGGAAAGGGAGATCATGGAGCGCCTCGCCGCCGACGTCTCCTTCGCCCTGGAGGCCATGGTGCAGGAGGGGAGGCGCCGGGCGGCGGAGGAGCGGATAAGACAGATCAACTACTGCCTGCTGAACCTGGGGTCCAACCCGTTGCATAACATGGAGAGGATATCCGCCTTGAGCCGGGAGGTGCTCGGCTGCGCGCTGGCGCAGTACTGGCGGCGCAGCGGCGACGTTTATCGGCTCGCCTTCCACGAGAGCGTGGTCGAGGGATATATCCCCACGATTGAGACATTGAGCCGGGAGGACCTCGAGGAGGTGGTCCTGTGGTGGAGAGGGCCGCTCGCAGGTGAGGGAGCAAGGCTATCCCGCCTGCTGGGGATCCTACCCGAGGTAGCGGAATATGGATGGAGGTCCATGCTCTGCCACCCGGTGCTTCTGGGCGCGGAGTTCGTGGGATGCCTGTGTCTTTTCGACCGGGAGGAAAGGGAGTTCCGGGATGAGGAGGTGGATTACGCCGGCATGCTGGCCCGAGCCCTTGCCGTCGAGGAGGAGAGGTGGCGGAGGGAGGAAAGCCTGCGCGACCTGATGGACATTACCTCCCACGAGTTGCGCCATCCCATAATCATCATGAAGGGGTATTCCATTACCCTTTTGCAATTTTCCGACCGCTTGAGCGAAGAAGAGAAGAGAGAAATGTTTCGGCGTATAGATCGGGCGGCGGACCGTCTTACTCTCATACTCGCGGAGTTGATAGACCTTGTCCGCGTCGAGCGGGGCACTCTCGGCATTTCCCCCAGGAAGGTCCCGGTACATTCCCTCGTGCAGGCGGCGGTGGAGGAAGCCCGGGAGAAGCACGAGGATAGGAAGTTCCGCATCCTCCTGAAGGAGGAAACGGAGAAGGCTTTCGCAGATCCCGAGAAACTGACCTTTGCCCTGTCGGCTTTACTTGACAACGCAGCCAAATTTTCGCCGCCCGGGGAGGAAGTGATCCTGGAGGCCGGGAGGGTGGGGGATGAGATTGTCTTTTCGGTGCTGGACCGTGGCCCGGGAATCCCTTCCGGGGATGAAGCCAGGATATTCGAGCGTTTCTACCACGTGGGTGAGGTAAGATATCATTCCATCCCCGGCATGGGCTTGGGCCTGTATATAGCCCGGGCGATCGTCAACGCCCATGATGGAAGGATATGGTACAAGCCGCGTGAAGGGGGAGGCTCCATCTTCTCCATCGCCGTGCCCGCCGGATGAAAGACATCGGGGCAAAAAACGCGTACATGACCATTCTATGACAGCAAGACCGAGGGGTCAGCTCCCGTACCCGGACATATCCGGGGTCAGTACCTGTTTATGTCCGGTACCTTCTTCTCCTCGATTTACCACCTGTCCTCGCATCCATCCCCGCATATCCCCCGGGGGTACCGAAATTCAAGCTCTGGCCCCGTGGATTTCGCCCCTCTCGTACTTTTCGTGCACCAATTTTCTTATCTCCCGGTAGTGGACCTTGCCGGTGATCAGGCGGGGTAGCTCCTCTACGAAGAGCACGTACTTGGGGGCCTTGTAGTCGGCCAGGTGTTGCTTGCACCACGAGATGATGTCCTGGTCGGTGGCCGTGGCACCCGGCTTCAGCTGGATGACCGCGGTGACCGCCTCTCCCCAGCGGGGGTGGGGCACCGAGGTGACCCCGGAGAGCTCCACCGCCGGGTGGCGGTTGATGACCTCCTCCACCTCCTCGGGGAAGACCTTCTCCCCACCGGTGTTGATGCAACCCGAGCCGCGCCCGATGAGGTGGATACGCCCCTTGTCGTCCACCGTGGCCATGTCGCCGGTGAAGATGTAGGTCTTCCCGCCCACCTGGCGCCAGGTGCGCGCCGTCTTCTCCGCGTCCCGGTAGTAACCGGAGGAGCCCTGATGCTCCCGGGCCACGGCCACCTCGCCGATCTCCCCCGGCCGTGCCTCCCTGCCATCCTCGGTGATCACCTTGACCATGTCCGTCACCCGGAAGACGGTCTTCTCCAGCTCGCAGTCGGCGGCGGTGTAAGGGGTGACGGAGATGTAGTGTCCCTCGGTGGAGGCCAGCACGTCCAGGATGATGAGCTGGGGCAGGTGGTCCAGGAGGCGCCGCTTTACGTCCACGGAGAGGGCCATGCCGCTGGAAAGTACTACCAGGAGGGAGCCCAGGTCGTAACGGCGTCCCTCTTCTGCCGCCCGGTCCAGGGCGTCGGCGAAGGGCCGGCACTGGCCGTCGCCCACCGCCACCAGCACGTTGGCCCGGTGTTTCTCGATGGCTTGTATCATCTCCTCCACGTCGAAGTTCTTGGAGGGGAGCATGATGCTGGTGAAACCACCGATCATCCCGATGAGGGCGTGGTTATAGGCCCAGGCGTGCATCATGGGGCTGGCCAGGAGAAGGCGGACCTTACCGCCGGTGAGCCGGGCCGTCAGGCGCAGGAGGGCGCGGATTACCGGGTCGGGCGAGCGGCGGATGAAGGGACCCGCCTTCTTGCCGGCGGCGGTAAGGGCTTTTCGGGTAACCGGGCGGGAGAGGATCCAGGGCAGGGCGCGGGCGGTTCCCGGGATGCGCAGGGTTTTTTCGATTCCCTCGAACACCTGGCGGGGTGCTTTGGCAAGATCTGCCAACCCACCGGCGAAGTTGCGTATCATGGCCTCCAGGGGAGCGCTCAGCGCCTGGTCTTGGGTGTAGATGACTCCTTTCGGGTAACCGGTGGTACCACCTGTGTACATGAGGACTACTATGTCCTGTTCGCGGAACCCCTCCCAGGGAGGGTGAGGCCGGGTGGCCGGCTTGCTTCTTACCAGTTCATGGTAATTGTACATTCCCTCCACGCGCCGCTCCCCGATGATGATGTAGTTCTTCACCCCGGGCAGCTCCGGCCTGAGGTTCACCATGCGGTCGGCGATGTCCTCGTTGAAGACCACCGTGCTCATCCCCGCGTCCTCGATGACGTGCTTCAGCTCCCACTCCTTGAACTTGAAATTGAGGGTCACGGCGCGGGCGGTTATCTTCCAGGCGGCAGCCACCGTCTCCAGGAAGGCGGGGGTGTTGTACTCCGCTATACCCACATTCTCGTCGCGTTTCACCCCCAGGTCCAGTAGGGCGTGGGCCAGCCGGTTGGTGCGCTCGTCCAGCTCCCGGTAGGTGATGACCTCGTTTCCGTAGATGACCGCCGGGTAAGAGGCGAAGGTGGACAGGATGTCGTCGTAAAAACCCTGGAAGTCGGTCATGGCACTCCCTCCCCCAATGGATAAGCCGCGCTCTGACCGGACAGCCTGCGTTGAATATAGCATTACGCCAATTATTATAACGGTTACGGGCCAAGAAGCACTCGTCCGGTGGCCGAAAGGGACTTTGAAGGGAATTTTCAGGTTTGGTTTCAAAAGGCCCGGTTCCGTTGATGATGGCCTTGCCCTCCTCCCGGCCCGGAAATCAGGGCGGTGAGGAAAACAACCCGTGGTTATTCAAAATTCAAGACCTGGCCCCGTTAGTCGCAGGTGGGGCAGCGCCAACCCCGTCGGCGCCTGCCGTAGCCGCTCACCGGCTGGCCGCACCGGCCGCAGCGGTACCTGCCGGCCCCCTCCTGTAGGATGTAGGTTCCTCCCTCGATGCGCAGGGCCTTCCCGGAGTAGATGGCCTCGATGAGCTTGGAGCGGGCCTCGGTCACCATGCGCTGCAGGGTCTGGCGAGAGATGCCCATGGAACGGGCGGCATCCTCCTGGTAGAGTCCTTCCAGGTCCACCAGGCGCAGGGCCTCCAGCTCCTCGATGCGTAAGACGGTTTCTTCCAGTCGGTGGGCAGGAATTCCCCTGGGTTTGTAGAGATCCACCCGCGGGGTTTCTTTTACCAACTTGGGCTTGATCGGTCTTGGCAAATTCTACCTCCTCATAACGCCTCTCACCCGGAAACACCATCCAATTTTATATGCTGAAAATCGAATGAGGCAAGCATCCGGATAAGGCAGCGACGCGACCGTACCGTGGCTCATGGGGGAGGCCACTCGGCGCGTAGCCTCTCCAGGGCGTGAAAGACCACCGGGCAGACCAGGTAATTGGCTCCCAGGTTGTCCAGCTTCTCAGTGCTGTCCACGGCCAGGGAGAAGGGGTATTCGCGGCAGCTGTCCGGGCGCCACTCGTACAGGGTGCAGAGGTTGCGCTTGAGGAAGGGACAGGGGCGTCGGTTGAGGCAGGTGTCCCGATCCTCGTTCCTCCCCACGTAGGACGCCCGGAACTCGGACCTCTTCATGCCCAGGGCCTCGGCCAGGCGGGCGATGTCCGAGGTTTCCAGCACCACGTAGGCCTCCTTGCAGCAGACGGCGCACTTGGTACAGTCGAAACGGGGCATGATCTCCCTGAAAAGTGCCTTCAGGGCGGCGTCCAGGCGGCGCTTGGAGACCCGCTCACCTTTCAGCTTCTCGATGAACTCGTCCACCTCCGCCTCGTGGGCCCTGGCCATCCGGCGTATCTTCCTGAGATCGGTTTCCATTTCCCGTTGCCTTTCTCCGCTTTCGGCGGTCAAGGAAGCGGATCCTTCAGCCTACGTGTCCTTCCGCCCAAAAGGATAATACTCGCCCTCCCCAACGGTCACCTTCCACGGTCCAGCGTTTACCTGGGCGGCGTGCCGAGTGGATAACCGCCGAGGACGTACCGGCCGGGGATCAATCGAGTTGCAGGGGATAGCGCCCGTATTTTTCCGCCGCTTCCACCATCCAGCGCAACCGCTCCACGGAGACCCTGGGGTGGGAATGGTCGGGGGCCAGGATGAATCCCCCTCCGGGCCCCGCTTCCCGGATGGCCGTGCGCACGGCCCCGAAGACCTCCTCCCGGGAGGCGTCCACCAGGATGTGGGTGACGTCCAGGTTGCCCACCAGGCAGACGCGGTCGCCCACCGCGGCCTTGGCCTCGGCGAGGCTCACCCCGGCGGTGGGCTCCAGGGGATGCACGCCGTCGAACCCGCAGTCGGCGATCCAGGGCAGGAGGGATGTGGTGTTCCCGCAGGAATGCATGATCACCTTCATGCCTGCACGGTGCGCGGTCTCTACGATGCGGCGGTAGTGGTCCCCAAAAAGTTCCTCGATCAGGCGGGGGTTGAGCATGGGGCCGGTGCGGTAAGCCAGGTCGTCGGTGTAGATCAGCCCCGGGAGGCCGGCGTCGGCCATGGCCTCCACCATGAGGCAGTAGAGGTCGGCCAGGAAGCCGATCATGCGCCTTAAGAAATCGCGTTCCTTGCGCGCGGCCACCACGAATCGCTCGAAACCCATGGGCTGCCAGGTGTTCTCGAAGAGGCCGTAGGTGCAGAACCCGAAGATGAAGTAGGAGTGGGCGTACCTCTTGGCCACCTTGGAGAAGGCGCGGTTCACCTTCTCCGGGAGGCGCAGCAGGGGCCGCTTGTCCCAGGCTTTCCAGTCTTCCGGACTTTTGATGAGGCCCTCGCGGTACACGGGGTTGGTGAGGTTTCCGCTCTCCTCCACCACCACGTCGCTCAGCCGCCCGAAGAGGTCCACCATGGTCTTCGAGTCGCGGTAGCGGAGGACGGGGAAGTAGGTGAGCCAGGCCGCGTCGTAGCCCATCCTCTCGGCGGCCTCCGCCCCTAGAAAGAGGAAGCGTTCCAGCTCCAAGGCCACCACGGGTCCGGTATTCAGGCGTGAAAACGCCTTGTCCAGGATACCGGAGAGCCGCGGGTCTGCAAGCCACTTTCCCAGGGGGCTGGGTCTTTTTCCCAGGATGGCGTTGCAGGTGGTGTACTCGAGCATGAGGTCCATGACCGGGACGCGGTCTGGCTCCCTCCTCTCCAGGGCGTCCAGGACCCGCTGATGCTTGGAGTTCAAGACGTTACCTCCTTTGCTTGCCTCAGTTTCCGGCCAGGGGTACGGTGAAGAGGAAGGTAGCTCCCTCACCCGGGGAAGATTCCACCCAGATCTTACCACCCCAGGACCGCACCGCCCGCTTGACGGTGGAAAGCCCGATGCCCAGTCCCGGGGTACCGTTCATGGAGAAGTGCTTGAAGGGTTCGAATATCTGCTCCTGCAGGGCAGTGGGAATGCCCACCCCGTTGTCGCTCACCCGGAATACGGCCAGGCCTCCTTCCTCCCGCGCCCCGATCTCCACCTGCGGTTCATCCACCTCTCCCATGTGCTTGAGGGCGTTACCGACCAGGTTGAAGAAGACCTGCCTTAACTTCACCGCTTCCGCCCTGACCACCGGAAGTCGGTCCTGTATCTTCACCGATGCCCCCTTGCGCTGTATCTCCTCCTCCAGGTCCATGAGCACCTCCAGGAGGACCTCCTCGGCGTCGACGGCCAGCTCCTCCAGTTCCGCGTGGCCGGCCTGGGCGTATTGCAGGAGGGAGCTGATGAGCTCGCTCATGCGCCGGGCCCCTCGGGCGATGGCCTCCAGGCACTCCCGCTCCGCGTCCGCGCGTCCCTCGGCGTCGGCCTCCAGGGCCGCCTTGGCATAGCCCTCCACGATGGCCACCGGGGTGAGGAGGTCGTGGGAGATGGTGTGGGCGAAGGCCTCCAGTTCTTCGTTGCGGTTGCGGAGTTCCATTTCCATCTTCTTCCTCTCGCTGATGTCCCGGGTGTAAGCCACCAGGCCCCGCGGCTCTCCCTTTTTATCGCGGATGACGGCCACGCTCAACTCGACCGGGAAGCGCGACCCGTCCTTTTTCAACGCCGTGAGCTCGGCGTTACGTACCATGCCCTCGCTGAGGGCCATGCGGTACACGGCCAGCGCCTTCTCGCGATCCTCGTGGGCGGCGAGGCGGATGGCGTTCATGCCCAGCAGCTCCTCCTCCCGGTCGAAGCCGTGGAGGCGCAGGGTCTGGGGAGAGACATAGGTGATGTTTCCTTCCAGGTCGGAGACGGTCACCGCGTCGGGGGAGGCGCGCACCAGGCTGCGGTGCATCTCCTCGGACTCCCGCAGCTCCTCCTCCATGCGCTTACGGTCGGAGATGTCGTGGGAACTGATGACCATGCCCCGCACGGCGGGGTCGTGCAGGAGGTTCACGGCCACGGATTCGAGGAAACGCCAGCTCCCATCCTTGTGGCGGAACCGGTATTCCACGATCTCCGTCACCCCGGGAGCGCCGAGTCCCTTGCGGAAGGCCTCCAGGACCCGGGGGAGGTCATCCGGGTGCACCAGGTCGAAGGCGCACCGTCCCTCGAGTTCCTCCGGAAGCCATCCCAGATGACGGGTAAGGGAAGGGCTGTTGTAAAGGGCCCGACCTTCGGAGTCCAGGACGGAAATCATGTCCAGGATATGCTCCACCAGGCGGTGGAAGAAAGCCGGGTTGTGCTTGATCTCAATGGTTTCCCGGTCCGTATGGTGGTGTAGCGAACCAAAAGCCGCCCGCTGCCCGCGATTTTGGTCCTCGGTGATCCCGGTTTCCGGGTTCCCGCTCGACTCCTCCCTCAAGCCGCTCCCCCTGTCTTTATCCGCCGGAAGCGCCTCGCCGAACCAGCTCCGCTGCTTAAATTTTACCTTAGCCCGGTGACGAAGTGCAGCCCACGGGGGGAACAGGTATGAGGCCCCGGGTTTCTTCCGGCAAGACGGACATGTTTTTCACTATCGAGCTGTTGGTTACCGGTCGCGGCGGCAAAGCGGGAGTACCAGAGGGCGGCGGAACGGGTTTCCGGAAATAGGAAAGGAATGAAAAAGTGCGCCGCTTTCTTCCAGCCCTCACGAGGAGCCGATAACTCTTAGGCACGTTCAGGAAAAACTTTCCGGAGGGCGATAATATCATTAACCACTATGAAGGCAATAATATAAAAATAGGCCGGTATTTACCGGGATCGCGGTCGAGGTCACATTCGCGGACGCGAGAGGGAGGGCGGGTAGACGCGGATCCTGGACGGCCCCGCAGCGTCGGGCGCTTGAAGCGGTGATTATCGGGGGTTCAAGGGGATGGGTTCCGGGGAGATGGAGGAGGAGCTTGCCGCGCTGCGCAGGAGGCTGGTCGAGCTGGAGGCGGTAGCCTCGCAGGCGAGGCGGGCGGAGGAGGAGGCGCGCCGCGAGCACGAGCAGCTCCTGGCCATCCTCGACAGCATCGGCGAGATAGTCTACGTCTCCGACCCCCGCAGCTACGAGATACTCTACGTCAACCAGGCCCTGAAAAAGCGTTTTGGAAAGGATCCCACGGGAGGGCTGTGTTACCGGGAATTTCAGGGAAAGGACGCCCCCTGCGACTTCTGCACCAACCCCATCCTCCTCGAGGAACCTGAGACCCCTTACTACTGGGAGTACCACAACCCGATCCTGGACCGCGACTTCCTCCTCGTGGATCGCCTCATCCACTGGCCGGACGGAAGGCGGGTGCGCTTCGAGATGGCCCTGGACATCACCGAGCGCAAGCGGGCGGCTGAGTCCCTGCGGGCCCTGGAAAGGGAGATGGCCGGCATCTACCGGGCCGCGCCGGTGGGAATCGGCGTAGTCTCCTATCCCGATAGGATAATCCTCCGCGTGAACCCCAGGCTCTGCGAGATGCTCGGCTACCGGGAGGAGGAGCTGGTGGGAAGGAGTGTCCGGGTGCTCTATCCCGCGGAGGAGGAATACCGGCGCGTGGGGGAGGTGAAATACCGGGAAATCGAGGAAAGGGGCATCGGCTCACTTGAGACCCGCTGGATGCGCAAGGACGGTCGCGTGCTCAACATTCTTTTGAGCTCCACCTTTCTGGATCCCGGAAACCCGTCCGCGGGTACCGTCTTCACCGCCCTGGACCTGACGGAGCACAGGAAAATGCGCGAGTACCAGGAGAGGGCCGACCGCATAATCCTGGGGCTGGGCGCGGAGGCCATGGAGAACATGGTGAGGATCCTCGAGGGGACGCGGGAGATCCTGGCCTGCGACCATGCCGCCTATCACCTCAAGGTGCGGGGCCGGGTGACCGTCCTCTCCACCCTTCCCGGGGAGGAGGGATTTGTCATCCTCCCGGAGGGTGCGGAGGGGGACCTGCTGTGCGCGGTCTTCCTGGAGAAGGAGAGACGTGAGCCGCTGGCCGTGGAGGACCTTTCCCGGGTACGCGGCGGGGAGCGCGACCCCTTCGTCTCCCGCCAAAGCTTTCGTTCCTGCCTCCTCCTGCCCGTTAAAGTCAGGAGAAGGGTGGTGGGCTGCCTGGGAGCCTACCACGGGGAGGCCCGGGGATGGTCACGGGAGGAGGTGGAGGCGGCCGGGACTCTCGCCCGGGCCCTCTCCCTGGAACAGGAGCGGCTGCAGCGCGAGGAGGAACTCAAGGACTTCATCGACGTGGCCTCCCACGAGCTGCGCCATCCGCTGACCATCCTCAAGGGTTATGCCGCCACCCTGCGCGAACGGTGGGAAGAACTGGACCGGGAAAGCCGTTCTCGGCTATTTACGGCCCTGGAGGAGGGGGCGGACCGGTTGGTGCGCGTGGCGAAGATGCTCCTGGACGTCTCGCGCCTGGAGAGAGGGCGGTTCCGCCTTGAGAAGGAGAAGGTGGAACCGGTGTCCCTGGTGAAAGAAGCGGTGGAGGAGATGCGCGGAAGAGGATTCACTCATCGCTTCCGGGTGTCCTCGTCCGCCGGGGAATGGTGGCTTCAGGCGGACAGGGAAAGGATACGCCAACTTCTGTGCATCCTCCTGGAGAACGCCGCGCTCTACTCCCCGCCCGGTTCCGAAGTGGAGGTTGAGTTGTCGGAAAAGGATAACCAGCTGCAGGTCTCCGTGCTGGACCGGGGAGTGGGCATAGGCGAAGAAGACAGGGAGAGGGTCTTCGAGCGTTTCTACCAGGTGGAGGACGCCCTCCATCACTCCCTCCCTGGCATGGGGATGGGGCTGTACATAGCCCGGGAGATAGTGGAAAGACACGGCGGCCGCATATGGAACGAGCCACGGCCCGGCGGAGGGACCGCCTTCCGCTTCACCTTGCCGATATGGGGAGGAAGGGCGAGCGAGGACCGGATTGAGTCGAAAGGACAGTCCGTATTCCGGCTATGAATCGTCCTGTGTAAACGGTGGGAAGGTCAATTGTCCGCGGAAGCCCGATAAGACTCGGGTGGTGGAAGGGAGCCGTGGATCATTCGGCATTGCGTAAGTTGGAGGAGCTGGAGCCGGGCGACCACCTGTGCTGCCTCTACCGCAGCGAGGAGGAGCACCGTGCCCTGCTCGTCCCCTTCCTGCGGCGGGGACTGGAAGGGGGTCAGAAGGTGCTGTACATCGCGGACGCCCATGGCGCTTCCACCATCCTGGCCTACCTGCGCGCGGAGGGGGTGGACACATCCCCTTTCTTGGAGCGAGGGCAGCTCTCCATGCTCACCTCCGAGGAGGCTTACACGCTGGAGGGGTACTTCAACCCCGACCGCATGCTCGAGCTCCTGCGCAGGGAGACGGAACGGGCCCTCGAGGAAGGTTACCCGGCCCTCCGGGTGACGGGGGAGATGAGCTGGGCCCTAAAGGGAGCACCCGGCTCGGAGCGGCTGATAGAATACGAGGCCAAGTTGAACCGTTTCTTCCCGGGCAGCAAGTGCCTGGCCCTCTGCCAGTACGACCGCCGGGTCTTCCCCGCCAGCGTGCTCCTGGAGGTCATCGCCACCCATCCCCTGGTGGTGGTGGGAGACCGCCTCTACGAGAACTTTTATTACATCCCCCCGGAGGAATACCTGGGAGCGGACCTGGAGGAATCCCGACTGGAACACTGGATCAGAAACCTGGCCTCCCACCGCAAGATGCGGGAGGACCTGCTGTGGGAGCGCCGCTTCAGCTCCGAGCTCATCGATTCCCTCCCCGTCTTCTTCGTGGCCATCGATCCCCGCGGGAGGACCGTCAACATGAACGAGATGATGCTCCGGGAACTGGGTTACAGCCGGGAGGAGGTGACGGGCAAGGATTACATGACCACCTTCGTCCCCCCTGAGGACCGGCCGGGGCTGGTCGGAGTCTTCGAGATCCTGGTGAAGTCGGGGAAGCCCACGGTGAACGTCAACCGCGTGAAGGCCCGTGACGGCAGGGAGGTAATCGTCGAGTGGCACGGAAAGCCGGTCTTCCGGGAGGACGGGGAGCTGGATTACTTCTACGGCTTGGGGGTGGACATCACCGAGAAGGTGAGGGCGGAGGAGGTCATGCGCCGGGTCAACCAGGAGCTGGAGGCCTATGCCCATGCCGTCTCCCACGACCTCAGGGGACCGGTGGGGAGGATCCTCTCCGCCGCGCAGACCATAAGGAAAATACTGGAAAAAGAAAGCGGGGACCCCGTGCTGCATGAGCTGGTGGAGATGATCATCTCCTCTTCCCAGCAGGCCGTGGACCTCATAGAGGAGACCCTGAAGGCGGCCCGGGAGCGAGAGTTCTCCCGGAGGGCGGACTTGGTGGACATATCCTCGTTGGTGAGACGCATACTTGAGGAACGCGGCGATATCCTGCGGGAGAAGGGGGTGCGGGCGATGGTGGACGAGGACCTAGGAAGCATGCGCGCCGGCCGCGTCCACCTCTACCAGCTGTTCGCCAACCTCCTGGACAACGCCCTGCGCTTCGCCCCCGAGGGCCGGGGCCTGGTGGAGGTCCGCAAGCTGGGGGAGGAAGCCGGGGTCGTTCGTTACCTGGTGCGGGACAACGGGCCGGGATTCGGGACCGTGGAACCGGAGACCCTCTTCCGTCCCTTCTGGAGGGGTGAGGAGGGCGGGACGGGGGTGGGCCTGGCCACGGTGAAGAGGCTGGTGGAGAAGTACGGAGGGGAGATAAGGGCCTATAACGACGGCGGGGCTTGCTTCGAGTTCACCCTGCGTCCCTACGCGGGTCCCGACGAACCTGAAGCCGTGGACCCGCTCCCGGACGCATGAACCCGGTGCGCGCGAACGATACGGCGGCCGCTTAATGTCCGCGCCGCCTTTACCGATACATGATGGCGAAACGCCGGTTGGCCGGTATTCCGGCGGACGGCAGGCTCGAAAGGCGGAGGCGAGACAAGGTGGCCAAGACCATACTCATAGCTGACGACGCCCTCTTTACGCGCATGATGCTGCGCAACATCCTCACCGAGAACGGGTACACCGCGGTGGTGGAGGCGGAGACGGGGACGGAAGCCATCTGGGCCTACAACCGGTGGAAGCCGGACCTGGTGATCATGGACATCAACATGCCGGAGATGGACGGCATGACCGCGGTGCGCAACATCCTGGCCCTGGACCCCCAGGCGCGCATCATCATCTGCAGCGCCCTGGGGGAGAAACAGCTCATGCTCGAGGCCCTCGAGGCGGGGGTCAAGGACTTCATCACCAAGCCCTTCCAGCCCTCCAAGGTCGTGGAGGTGGTGAAGAGGGTGCTTTCCTGAGCCGCCTTCCTCCTCCGAGGAAAGGAGGGGTTGCGGCGAGTGCCCGAAGATCATAGCCGCCTGATCCGATCACTCCACCGAAGGAACAAGCTCTTCTCAACACTTTCTCCCTGGATGGTCGAAGGTGGAGGGATCGGCGCGGGAGACGAAGTCGGTAATCCTTTTCGTGACGGGTTCCATCAGCGGTTCCAGCCTGACCATCCCCCTCACCAGGGCTTCCACCAGGGGCAGCAGGGCCTTCATGGCCGGGTTGGCCAGCCCGGAGAGCGGTTCCAGGAGGCGGGCGGCGGCGCGGATGATGGGTCCTCCGGCTCGGAGGAGGAAATCAAGCCCCTTCAGCGCGGACTTGAAGAGAAACTGGGCGGCCACGGGTTCCCGCATGCCCGCGCGGTTGGGAGCCGGCTTACCCTCACTGTAATCGTAACGCTCGTGCAGCCAGTTGTAGTAATATCGGAAGAACATCCGGATCCAGGAGGCGGGCAGGGTGGGGTCCTCCTGCAGGGCACGGAGGATCATCTTCACGAGGGGAGTGCTCATGTGGGTGAAGCCCCCCAGTCCCCATCCGTTATGCACGTACCGCTTCAGCTCCTCCAGGTCGTGGTGTTCCTGGGCGAAGCGCAGGTTATAGCGGTTGGTGGCGGTGATGGACCACTGGATGATGGGATGGTCCCTTACGCGCTCCTCGTAGCGGCGCAGGAAGTCCCTGGAAACGTCGCCCGCGCGCAGGGCCTCAATGGCCACGTCGGCGGCGATGTCCGCGGAGAACCAGGCGGCGGGGACCCCGTCGCAGAGCTCCGTGCCCTCCAGCCCGGCGGCGTCCCCTACCAGGATGATCCCGTCGGCCACGCTGGGCATCTCCCGCAGCTTGCGGTCCAGGCCCACGAATATCTCGAATCCCTCCCACATGCGCGCCCTCAGCTCGGCCCGGGGGGCCACCTCCTCCCTCCACCAGGGAAGCTTGGCGGTGATGTTGTCATGGTATTCCTGGAAGAGGCGGCGTAGGTTGGGAACCTCACCTTCATCCAGGCGCAGGCACTGGTCCTGGCAGAAGTGCACGCTCTCCCGGTAGGGCCAGACCATGAGCCCGTTGCCGTGCCCCAGGGGAGGCGCGATGCGCTGCTCGTCCCACCCCCAGCAGAAGCGCAGGGTGTAGCCCATGACGCGGTCCACGTCCTCCTTGTCCATGCGGTAATCGTAAACGTCGGCCAGGGAGATGACCTCAGGCGGGTACTTCTCCCGCACCCCGGCCTTCACCGCCAGGAGCCCCTGGGAGCCCTCGGCGTCGATGACCAGGCGGGCCCTTATCCTCTCTCCGGATTCGGTGACCACCCCCACCACCTTGCCGTCCTCCATGAGGAGGTCCGTCACGGTGGTGGAGGTACGCAGCTCAGCGCCCGCCTCCACCGCCTTCTCCGCCTCCCACTGGCAGAAGGGGCGACAGTAGGCGTTGTACCCGAAGGAGATGACCGGGGAAAGGGGACGGGGGATGCGCAGGGAGTCGTCCACCTCGATGTCCCCGGCGTTGATGTCCTTGATGATGTAGTTGATTATCCCGTCCACCGGTCTCTCGATGGGGGGATTGCCGTCGCGTATGAATGCGGGGCCGAAGAGGAACCCGTAGAAGGGAATGGTCAGTCCGGAGATGACCTTCTCCCCCACCCGGGCCGACCTTTCCAGCATGAGGACCCGCAGCCCGGCCCTGGCGCACTTGTAAGCTGCCACCGGGCCCCCGAACCCGGCCCCCACCACGATGATGTCGTATTCCTCTTCCTCCCCGCCCTCCGCGTCCGCGGGTTCCGGTCCCGGCTCCGGTTCGGGGGCAGGTTCCGCCGCGGCTGGGCCGGTCGCTTCTTCCCGCGTATCCACGGAGGTGAGGGAAGCGGCCTCCAGCTCCGAGGAAAGGGCCTTTTCCTCAGCCATCTTCCTCCTCCCTGAAACTTGAGAACGGCGCCCCTTCGGCGTGAAGAAACCGGGAACCGCGAAGCGAAGTCGCACCAGAGATGTCTATTTCACAGCCCCCTCGGGGCCCCCTAGTTTCCCTCTGCCGACCGATAACATGATAACAAAAAGAAGGAAGAGGCACTGCCCGAACCGCGCCGGCCCGCTGGTAATCACGCTTTTTCCGGATGATTGCGGGAACTCTCCTTATTTTTGAGAGCGGTGAAGTGAATACCGATGGGGTAGAGACCGGTTCGTCTCCTTTTCGCGTACCAGTCCACTTAAGGGTAGGGGGATTTTATCCTTTTTCCTGCCAGGGTGCCTTTTGCTTCGAAATGCGGATCGGGGGAAAGGGGCACGAGAGACTTATTGCGAGCCATCAAGAGGGGTTTTAAGCGGGGTTAGTCCCCGGCGATGGGGTAAAATAAATCACAACTCCAGGTGAGCCTTCGCGGGGAAGGGCGTAAGCGGCTTGCGATCAAGGCGGCAAGGTCCTGGGCGGGAGGGGTGAGGAAGCTGGAGGAGGGCCGGGAGAACCGCTGGTACCGGGGATGGTACTTCTACTTGGGTGCGGGACTGCTTTTCTTTTCCGCCGTGCTCTATTTCCTGCACTACTTGATATTCCGGGACGTGCACCACATCTTCATCTACATGCTGGGGGACTTGGCCTTCATGCCCATCGAGGTCCTCCTGGTGACCATCATCGTGCACCGCCTCCTTGAGGTGCGGGAAAAGCGGAGCCGCATGGAGAAGCTGAACATGGTCATCGGGGCCTTCTTCAGCGAGATGGGCATGCAGCTCCTGGGCTACTTTGCCGAGTTCGACACCCGTTGCCAGGAGATCCGGGAGTGCCTCGCGGCGGATCCGGAGTGGGAGGAGGAGGACTTCCGGCGGGCGGAATCGGCGGTGCTGAAGCACGAATGCGAGATCACCGCGAGGGACGACCTGCTCGACGGGATGCGCCTCTTCCTTCTCTCCCGGCGCGAGTTCCTGCTGACCCTCCTGGAGAACCCCGCCCTCCTGGAGCATGAGACCTTCACCGACCTGCTTTGGTCGGTGTTCCACCTCACCGAGGAGCTCAAGTACCGCGAGATACTCGAGAACCTGCCGGAGATGGATACCGAGCACTTGTGCGCGGACATCGCCCGCGCCTACCGGTTGCTCATCCGGGAGTGGCTGGTCTACCTGGAGCACCTCAAGAAGAACTACCCCTACCTCTACTCCCTGGCCCTGCGCATGAACCCCCTGGGAGAGGAGCCCTCACCGGTCATAAGGTAGGGGGTGTCCCGGCACCGGAGAAGGGGACCTTTAACGCCGAACTCCCGCATCCCGGGCCCTACGCATGAGCCACCCGCGGAAATGTCCTCCCCGTCGCACGATAAAGCCTGGAACCCGACCGGGGACACGGGAGAAAAGATGGCGGCCGGTAGCGCCGTGCGCCTGGAAGCTGGCCCCGCAGCGACGTTGTGCGGCAAGGGTTCCGGGGTCGCCCGGGTTCCTGTCAGTCCCCCGGCCCATAATTTAATTGTCTCCGGGGATGGAAGATTCACGGTTGTCTCCGGGGACGGAAGACTCACGGTTCGCGAGTGGAAGGGCAGGCGGGGGACGAGGATGGACCTGGAGGAGAAGCTGAAGATATTGGGGGCGGCTGCCAGGTTCGACGTGACCTGTTCCTCGAGGAGCTCCCGGGCGGCGGAGGAAGTTCCGGGAGGCGGCGGGCAGTCCATCCCCGGGATATATCACACCTGGTCCGACGACGGCCGGTGTCTTCCGGTGCTCAAGATACTCCTCAGCAACCGCTGCGTGTACGATTGCGCCTATTGTGTTAACCGTGCCTCGGCCTCCCGGCCCCGGGCGTCCCTCACCCCGGTGGAGGTGGCAGAGATTACCATGAGCTATTACCGTAGGGGCCTGGTCCGGGGCCTGTTCCTCAGCTCGGCGGTGTGGAGGAACCCGGACCACACCATGGAGAAGCTGGTGCTGGCGGCCAGGGAACTCAGGGTGGAGCAAGGGTTCCGGGGCTACATCCACCTCAAGGTCATCCCCGGCGCCTCGCCGGAGATGGTGCGCGAGGCGGGGCTCTACGCCGATCGCCTCAGCGTGAACATCGAGTTGCCCACGGAGGGCAGTCTCCGCCGCCTGGCCCCGGACAAGAGAAGGGAGGATATCCTCTCCCCCATGAGGGAGATAAAGCGGCAAGAGGAGGCCGGAAGGGAACTCAAGGCTTCCCGCGGATCGTGGCGTGACCTCGCTTTTCTTCGCGCCGGGCAGACCACCCAGCTCATCGTGGGGGCCACGCCGGAGAGCGATCTGGAGATCATGGAGCTGGCGGAGGGACTGTACCGGGATTTCGGCCTCCGCCGGGTTTACTATTCGGCATTCTTTCCCGTCTCCGACGACCCGCGCCTCCCTGCGCTGCGGGAGCCGCCCCTCCTGCGCGAACACCGGCTCTACCAGGCCGACTGGCTTATCCGCCGCTACGGGTTCCGCGTGGAGGAGCTGCTGGACGAGGAGCGCCCCCGGCTGGAGGAGGAGCTGGACCCCAAGTCGGCATGGGCCCTGCGCAACCCGGAATTCTTCCCCGTGGAGGTCAACCGGGCCGGTTTCCAGGAGTTGTTGCGCGTCCCGGGCATCGGGCCGCGTTCCGCCCGCAGGATAATCTCCTCACGGCGCCACCATTCCCTGGACCTCCATTCCCTGGCCCGGCTGGGAGTGGCGGTGAGGAGGGCGCGGTGGTTCATAACCTGCAATGGCAGGTATTTCCAGAAAGGGGAACCCGACCCGGAGCGCCTGCGCCGGGAACTGGAATCCCCCGGCAGCGGTGGAAGGGCGCTTACACGGCAGGCAACCCTCTTCGATGCGGCGGAATACACCTCCATCCCGAGGCGGGGCTATGACCACCCGGCGGGGGAGGGAAAGGTTCCCGGGAAGGAATCCCTGCCGCCGATGGAGTTTCTCCGTTCCGTGGTGGGCGGAGAATTGTAGTCCCGTACCCATGTTCCCCGGCTGGGGTCATGAAGGACGACCTTCCGGCCATCGTGGGCTCCGGTTATTCCTTGTGGGGGCGGTCGGGAAACCCGAACTCCCGTTGCCGGAGAAGGCCGGATAAAGGGGGAGCGGCGCCGGCTTCCGAAGGTAACTCCGAAGGATGCGCGGGCGGAAGGGTAACCGTCTAACCCATCCCGGCTCTGCTTGACTCCACCGCAGGGATGTTAAAATTTAAGGAGTCGGAAGCGGGGGTGATGGTGTTGGAGGACGAGGTCTATTCCGCGCTGGCTGAACATCTCGACGGCATGCCGGTCGGCTTTCCCCCGAGCGAGGAACGGCTGGAGATACTGCGCGTTCTCTTCGAACCCGAGGAGGCCCGGCTGGCGGCGCGGCTTCCCTATCGGGACACGCCCCTCCCGGACATCGCCGCCGAGCTGGGAATGCCCGAGGATGAGCTTCAAGGCGCCCTGGATGCCATGGCCTCCAGGGGTATCGTGTACAAGGAGTTGAAGGATGGAGTGGCCAGTTACCGCCTTGTGCCCGGCTTGATGGGCCTCAGGGAAGCGCCCTTCTGGACGGGTCGGGACACCGAGGAAGCGCGGCGGCTGGCGGACCTGTGGTTACGCTACTTCCGCAAGGCCTGGGGAAGGGAAATAGCTGACCGGGAACTCCCCCTGGTGAGGGTGGTCCCCCTGGAGGAGGACATCGACGAGGCGGCGGAGATCCTCCCCTTCGAGACGGCCAAGGAGCTGGTGGAACAGGCTTCCTTCCGGGCCGTGTCCCACTGCGCCTGCCGAACAATGGCGGCCTATGCGGGGGGCGGTTGCGACCACGAAAGGGAAAACTGTTTCCACTTCGGTTCCTTCGGTCGTTTCCTGGCGGAGCAGGGGATGGGATGGGAGATTTCGCTCGAGGAATCGGTGCGCAAGCTGGAGGAAGCCCGCGAGGCGGGCCTGATTTTCTTGACCGACAACTACCAGGGAGAGGTAAACACCCTGTGCTGCTGCTGTTCCTGCTGCTGTGTGTTCATGAGGGGCAGGCTGGAGTTGAGGTTCGACAACGCGGTAAACACCTCCAGCTACCTGGCGCGCGTGGACCGGGAGACGTGCGTGGGATGCGGGGAGTGCGAGGAGAGGTGCCCGGTGGGCGCGGTGGGCCTGGACGAGCACGAGCTGGCCCGGGTCGATCGCAGGCTGTGCCTGGGTTGTGGGGTATGCGTTACCAACTGCACGGGTGGAGCCATAGCCCTGAAGAGGCGTGACGAAACCACGCTGGTGCCCACCAGGGAGGAGTTCATGGCCTCCATGCGTAGGAAATAGGAGCGCATAAGAAAAAAACAGGGAGGCCGTCCGGCCTCCCTGTTTTCGGGCGTATCAGCCGCAGCTCTTATTGCACTTGCAGGTTCCGCCCTTCTTCCTGGGGATCTTCGTGATCCTCATCTCACCACCTCCTTGGTAGTGGGTTCCTTAATATTATTATACACCGGTCGGGGAAAGGATAAACCGGGGCGCAGGAAGTATTTTCCGGGTACCTGCATATTCGAGATGAGGCAATGAAAAGATTCCGGGAGGCCCTTTTCACAAGTCATTTCCTGGCAGGTTGCATGGAATGGCCGGGGGGTCGGCGTGCACGCTTCTCGCACTCGGAGGTCGTTTCTCCCGCGGGCGAAGTTGGGGTTTTCCAGGGGGCCCGAGGAGATCAAGCGCGGCGTGGGGGCTGCACCTTCTGCTGGAGCATACCCAGGCGGGCGCACATGAGCAGGTCCCTTCCCCCGGGTCCCTCCATGAGCTCGGCGCGGTAGCGGCATCCGCCCCCGCATTCCTCGAGCGCGGGGCACGAAGTACAGGAACCCTCCAGGCGCATCTTGGGAAGGGCGCGCCAGGCGGAGCGCAGTCCCCCGCCCGCCGAACCCCCGCTCAATTCACGGTAGTAGCCGCACTTGATGAGGCGGCCCGACGCGTCCACCGCCGCCAGGTGGGCCCCGCAGGCATAACCGCCTTCCCCAGCGTGGGGACCGGAACCCCATTCCAAGTCGAAGAGGGGAGCGGCTTCGTCCACCCCGAGCATAAGGTCCGGGTTATCGGCCAGGCGTCCACAGGCCACCGGGTATTCGAGGGTCCAGGAAGATACCCCCATGTCCGCCAGCATCTTGCCAAGCTTTTCCAACTCATGCACGTTTTTCCTGTGGATGACTGTGGCCACGGAAACCTCAAGGTCGGCATGGAGAGCTTTCTTCATGGCCTCCATGACCTTCCGGAAAGTGCCCTTTCCACGCAGGAAGTCGTGTCCTTCCTCCAGGCCGTCCAGGGAGAACTGGATTTCCCGGAAGTTAAGGGTGGTTATCATTCTCCGGTCCAGGAGGGTGCCGTTGGTGATGAGCACGGGGCGGAAGCTCCTGCCCCCCAGGGCCCGGTTGAGGCGGTCCAAATAGGGATAGAGGAGAGGTTCACCACCGGTCACCATCAGGCGCAAGCCCCCCAGGTCATCGAAATCGTCCAGTATACGAAGGAGTATAGCGGGTTCCAGATCCTTCTCCCCGGCCTCTCCCAGGTAACAGTGACGGCAGCGCAGGTTGCAGCGCTCGGTCACCTCCACCATCAGGTAGCGCAGGGAAGGGAGCTCGTTGATCCCCACCTTTAAAGGCGAGGGTTCGGGCCGTTCCAGTATTTCAAGGATGCCCTCCTCCAGGCAGTAAGCTAGGAAGCCTTCCTCCGGCCGCAGCTCCCCGAGGTTGCGGCTGCCGTCGCACCGGCAGAGGAAGGTCATGGCCTCCGGGGATAGCTCGTACAGCTCATCGGTGCGCGTGTCGTAAACGCATGGTTTCTCCAATTGTTTGAGGTAGACCCCGGCCTGGAGCCGGGGGTAGGCGCTTCTGCCCTCCACGAACTTTCACTCCCCTTGCTGGTTCCGTTCACCCCGGAGCCCGGGCTGTACGAAGCGTGGGCCGTTTCTTTCAACATTTACGTTCCCGGCGGGAAACGCGATTGACTTTGTCTCCACCGACCCGCGAAACCCGGTATCCCCTCCGGCTTGCACTTTAAGGACATTTCGGCAAGTTTGAGGTCGTCAATTCCAGCCTGCAAGATCTGGCGTGTACCGCCTCCGCGGTTCACGGCTGCCGGTTCCGCGGACCGTTTCCGTCTAGGGCCTCGAGCAAAGCCTTGAGATCAAGGGCCCCGGCCTCCAGGAGGGCACGGAGGAGGCGGTAACTTCCACATTCCTCGTTCTCCTCCTCTCCATGGTGATAAAAGGGACAATCTCCGCAGAGAAGCTCGCGGTAGTCCTCCTCCCCCTCCAGGCTCGAGACTCTCCGTATGACCTCCTCGGCCTTGGCACGGAATGCGGGAAACCTCTCCTCCACCTCGACCTCCTTCCTCGCCCATCAGGGACATTATGGCAGATGCGCATGCCCCCTGAACATGTTCACTTATCGCCCTCGAGCACGATATGCGGTGACGTTCCGGGCACGCCTTTATAACTTTGGATAACCAAGGGAATCCGACAGGAAAGAGAAGACTAAGGCCAGGATAGCCTGATCTCATTTCGCCCCAGTTTTTCTAAGACAACGATTGAAAATCTTGCTTTGTTAGAGAGATCACCCTTCATCCCGGCGGGGCATGCAAGTTCAATGGGACGACGAAGCCCTTTAGGTGTAAAATTTGGGATTGGGATTCCCGCTGAAACGGGCGAAAGCTAAACATCCGCCGCGTGGCAGTCAAATTCTCCGCTTGCGGTACTTCCGGATAAAGGGTAGGGTGGTAGGCGGGAAAGCTGATAAGAAAACGATAACCCGTTTAAACGCATGGAAGAAGGAACGAAGCGGGGCCCTTTCTCGAGCCGGGAGGACTTCTTCCGCCTACTAGTGGAAAATTCCCTGGACCTCGTCGTGGTCCTGGACGGGGAAGGAAGGGTAGGTTTCATCAGTCCTTCCGTGAAACGCCTGCTCGGTTACGAAGAGGGAGAACTCCTGGGTCGGAACATTATGGACTTCATCCATCCCGACGACCGTAAGAGTAGCGCCTCTAACCTGGAGCTGGCCTTGAAACGCCCCGGCGTTACCCAGTATTCCCTCCAGCGTATCCGTCACAAGGACGGCACCTGGCGGCACCACGAAGCCAGCGCCTTGAACCTCCTCGATGACCCCAGGGTGAGGGGGCTGGTCATCAACTCCCGCGACGTCACCGAGAGGATGAACATGGAAAAAGAACTGGGGGAGAGCCGCAGGGAGATGGCCACCCTGCTCTCCAACCTGCCGGGGATGGCCTACCGGTGCCGCAACGAGCCGCAGTGGACCATGCTCTTCGTCAGCGAGGGCTGCCGGGAGCTCACCGGGTATGCGCCCGAGGACCTTCGGGAGAACGCCGCGGTATCCTACGCCGCACTAATCCACCCTCAGGATCGTGACAGGGTGTGGAGGGAAGTGCAGGAGGCCCTGCAACGTGGGGAGCCCTTCCAGCTTATCTACCGCATCCGCACCGCTTCCGGCGAGAGAAAGTGGGTATGGGAACAGGGCAGGGGTGTGCTTTCCGAAGCAGGGGAGTTGCTCTACTTGCAGGGCTTCATCACCGACATCACCGAGAGGGTGTGGGCGGAGAGGGTGACCCGCCTACAGCGCGACTTGGCCATTGCCGCAGCCTCCGCCATGCGACTAGACGATTTCATGGACCGGGCGGTACGTATCGTGATCCAGATTGGGGAAATTGATTGCTGCGCCGTTTACCTGGAGGAAGGGGAGGGAGGCTACCGGCTTGTTAACCACTACGGATATACGGGAGACTTGCTCCTGAAAGCGGTATTTATCGCCGCGGATGCACGGTTGGTGGAGCTGCTGTCACGGGGAGAGGTGCTCTACGATGCCTGGGGCGACCTGTGCCGGGAGGCTGGATTTCAATCCGGTGAAGAGCTGGAGGCGGCGGTCGTAGCCCCCCTTCTATGGGAGGGGAGGATGGTGGGGTGCGTTCTGGCTGGAACCCGTGAAGGGGGGTTATCGCCGGGAACGCTGGAGTTCATAGAGGCCGCGGGGACGCAGATAGCCCAGGCCTATGCCCGCCACAGGCTGCTGGAGCGGCTGCGGGAGTCGGAAACCAGGTATCGGCTACTGCACGAGTACGCCGGGGAGGCCATCTTCAGCTACGACAGGTCTCTCGCCCTGACCGGGGTGAACCGGAGGGCCTGCGAGATAGTAGGCTATTCCCGTGACGAGTTGGTGGGGAAAAACATCCTGGAGCTGGGAATTATCCACCCGGAAGATTTCGAGAAGGTCCTCAAGGACGTCGGGAGCCTCCTGGCCGGCGAGGGTACCATAAGCGACGAAATCCGCCTCGTGCGCAAGGGCGGCGAGGAGATTCTGGCCGAGATCACCGCTGCTTCCCTGTTGGACAGGGAGGGTAGAGTAATAGAAATCATCAACGTGGGGCGGGATGTGACCGAGCGCAAGCGGGCGGAGGAGGCGCTGCGGCATAGCGAGGAGCGTTACAGGGCGACATTCGAAGCTACGGGCACGGCCATGTTCCACGTGGACCGGAAGGCGGTGATAACCGACGCCAACCGGGAGGCGGAGAGGCTCTTCGGATATGCCCGTGAGGAGATGGTGGGCAGGATGCGCTACATGGACCTGCTCATGCCCGAGGACGTGGAGCGGGTCAAGACCTTCTCTCGGAAGCTTCTCTCCGGCGAGATACCCAGTCCCCTGCAGGTGGAGATCATGGCCCGCCACCGCTCCGGCCGACCCGTCCCCGCCCTGATAACCGTGGCCATGCTCCCAGGACTGGAGGAAAGCGTCATCTCCCTCCTGGATATCTCGGAGAAGAAGGCTTACGAGAAAGAATTGGAGAGGCGGGCGGAGGAGATGCGCGACTTCCTGGACATCGCTGCCCACGAGCTGCGTCACCCAGCCACCCTGCTCAAGGGTTACGCCGTAACCCTCAGGGAGTACGGGGACAGGATGGACGAAGAGGCCCGCTCCGATGCGCTGCGGGCCATTGAGAAGGGTGCGGACCGGCTGGTGGGGGTGGTGGAGGAGCTCCTGGAGGCGGCGCGGGTGGAGAGGAACCGCCTCAGGCTGGAGCTGAGGGAAGTGGAACCCGGGGAGTTGGCGCGGAGGGCGGTGGAGGAAATGCGTGAGAGGTTCCCGGACCGGGAGATGGAGTTGCGGGTAGCCCCGGGCCTGGAGAAGGTCCGGGCCGACGCCGAGCGGCTGGTGCGCCTACTGATCATCCTCCTGGACAACGCGGTGAAATACTCCCCGCGGGGAACGCCCGTGGAGCTGGTGGTGGAAAGGAATGGGGATGCGGCGCTCTTCACCGTGCTGGACAGGGGCCGGGGAGTGCCCGAGGAGGACCGCGAGCGCATATTCGAGCGCTTCTACCAGGTAGAGGACGTCCTGCACCACGCGGGGCCGGGGCTGGGCCTGGGGCTGTACATCGGGAGGAGCATCGCCGAGGCCCACGGCGGAAGGATATGGTATGAGCCGCGCCTTGGCGGCGGCTCCATCTTCCGCTTCACCATCCCCCTGGCCAGAAAGGCCTGAACATTTTGCCCCGGTGACGGGCAATCCGTTATCGTTCATCACCAGCGCCGGGAAGCGTGCACCGGAGTCCGCTTGGGGCAAAATGACGGGTACCGCGGGTGCAGCGCTTATTTCCCGGCATGGAGTAGGAAAAACCATCTGAACCAGGGCTTGACCACTTGTCGCGTATAAGATGCGGTGTTTATTACCCGGCATGGAGCAGGGAAAACCCTGGGTTTATGCAGTTTAATTCAGGTCTTCGGTCTGCTTTTCGAGTCCCCTACCGATTACCTTGCCCACTGGCACGCGTGTTCGGATCCTGAACGGTGTAAGCGCCCCTGTGGGGTCTTTCAGGATTGAACCATGAGGATGCAGACCACGGTGGAAGCAAGATACCTCACCAGTCCTGGCGCAGCGTGATCGATCCGGCCTTCAGGGCGATTTCGTGAGCTTTCAAGGCTGGACCATGAGGATGCAGACCACGGTGGTGGAGTAACTGCCCGGCAGGTCCTCCCAGTTCAACTGCAGCAGGAGGTCCAGGTCCACGTTGCTCCCCCCCGGCTGGGGGGTACGGCCGGGAGCCGGATTGAAGACCGGGGTCTCGGTCAGGGAGAAGGGAATCCAGGTTCCGGGCCCGGTCAACCTCCACTGCAGGCTGGATATGGGGATGACCGCCGGCGGATTCTGAGAGGCGTCGGTGAGGTCGGAATCGGCCCGAAGGAAGAGGTTCCAGCTGGTGGAGCTGAGGACGTTGAGCCTCGCCGCATAGGGTGGAGTGCCTCCGCCGATGACGAAGGGCGAGCTCTCCGGGCTGATGCTTCCAAAGCTCACCCCTCCCCCTCCGGGGGTCCCGTCCCGGTTGTAGGTCTCCACTAGGGTGAGGGAGAGGATGTCCGCGGTGCGGAAAGACCAGGAATAGGGGGCGGGGAGCGGGTTTCCCGCCAGGTCGGTGATGCCGGTGGTGAGGGTGGCGGTGTAGGTGTACCCGTAGAAGAGGTCGACATCCGGATCGAAGGTGGCGGTCATGGTCCCCGGGTCGTAGGACACGGTACCGGGGATGGAAGTTCCTTCCTCGTCCACCAGGGTGAAAGTGGAGGGGTTGATGGAGGAGGCCAGCATCCCGTTGGCGTCGGAGAAGGTGGCGGTGACCAGGGTATCCACGGGGACATTCACGCTCCCCGGAAGAGGGGATACCGAGGAAACCTGGGGCGGAGTCCAGTCCACCACCACCCTTACCCCCGCTCCGGGCACCTCCAGGTTGTTAACCCAGTCCGAGGCCAGGCTCCGGATGTTGTAGGTGCCCTCGGCGGGGATGAGCCACTGGTAGCTCCAGGACGAATAATCTCCCGGAGCCGCGGGATCGGTGGCATACCAGGTGCTTCCCCCGTCCGTGGATACCTCCACCAACTGCACCCCGCTGGGGTCCGGGGCGGGGTCGGAGGAAATACCCCGAACGGTGTAGGTCGTCGCATTGGTGTATTCCATGTCCGCAGGAGCGGTCACGGAGGAGATGGGAGGGGTGATGTCATAGATGAAGGCGGCCTGGATAAGGTCGAAGTAAACCCTGGTCCGTGTCGTTTCATAGGTTCCCAAGGCCGTTCCGGCATCGGCGAAACGGAGGCGGAATGCCCCGGCCGGACCAACGAAGCGGCGGGCCAGGGTGGGATCGCTCACGCTCATGGTGAGCGTTCCATCCGGGATAGTGGGAAAACTTCCCAGGAAATACCAGAAATCGTACCAGTCCCCGGCGGTGAAATCGTAGAACTGGACATACCACGATTCGTCAGTATCGCTCTGGTAACCCTCGAATTCCACCCGGATGTCCAGGAGCTTCTCCAGTGGCGCCTCGGAGAAAGCCTGCCAGGAATTGAACTGGATGTCCAGGCGGGCATTGAAAAACTCCCAGATAATCCTTTGCTCACGATATTGGAGATAGGAATTATCGGAGGTCCAGGTGTCCCGGAATCTCCCGGAAATTCGCTGCCCGACGGTAATGGAGGGAAGGGCGGTTATAAGTTTGTAAGCGGTATCGGCTCCCGCCTGGCGCGGCGGGGGCAGGAAAAAGGCGGAAAGCAGCAGGGCTGCGGTCGCCAGCAGGACCGTCGCCTTTTTCCATGTCTTTATGCCGAACCTCTTCGTCATCTCCCCACCTTTGACGCTGTTGACGCACTTGGCCGTCGAGTATATTTTCTCCTCCGTCTATTCTTCTGCCTCCGGGCAATTTTCCTGGCTCGTTTCCTATTTCGGACGGTTTCCTCATCCCCAACATGGCTGTCATGTACTATTTTCGGCCGCCGGAGGCCTATTTTTCAGCAGGTGCGGTGCAAGGAGCCATTCCGCCGGTCAGCGGTCTAAAAGTGAGGCCGACCGGGCGTATCCCGGGCGGCGACCATCTCCTTTTTTCGACAATGACCGGACGGAAGGACATTCTCATTACCGCTCCGAAAACGGAAAGAGAATGTAGTCTTCATGCCTCCCCCCTGCTTTCCCTCCTCCTCCTCTCCCTCCCCAGGATGAAGGCGGCCAGCAAGAGGGAGAGAACGGAGCCGACAGCGAGAAGCACGTAGGGGTACGAGGCGCTGCCGGAAGATGGGGGAGGGGGGAGGACTTCAAGCTCGAGGAGCACCGCCAGGCCGCCGGTGAAAGCTATAGCCCCGGGCTTCTCCTGCCGGGGGATGAAGGCCAGGGCGAAACGATAATTACCCTGCGGAGAGCCGGGGGGAGGTTGGACACGGAAGGTGAAGTCAACCTTGGAATGGGGTTCCAGGAAGAGCTCCTCGCCTTCCGGTTCCACCCAAAGGCAACGCTCGCTGGTGGCCAATACCGGCGGCTCGCCCTCCCCGCCCAGGACTTCCAGAATCCGGGGCAGGAGGAGGAGACGTCCGCTTCCCTGGTTGATGACCGTCACCGGCACGGTGGCCGACTCGCCGGGAGAGAGGCTCAGGGGTACGCGGGTAGGGGTCACCGAGACCACGTCCTGCCCCAGGCAGGGGAGGCAGGAGGCGAGGAGGATCAGGCCGGCTAGCGGGAGGAGGTACCGTAGGGTGAAGCAATGTCTGTTCCATCCCTTGGATCGGCAGCGAAGCGGAACGTGAACGGGTAGAAGAGGGCGGCCGGAAGCAGGCCTTCCATCTGCTGGCGCTTCCCTTATCAGGGGACGCATCTTTATCTCGCCATCCCTCCCGTGCCCTTAGGGCCTCCCCGCCCCGTCGCTTATGAACTCCGCGCTTTCCCCGTCGGCAAGTGGTGCGTCGGGCCGGAACGTCTCCTGGAAGCGATCGTCGAGCGCCGAATGATATACGCAAGGCGGTACGTCTCGGCTCGCCCTTCGCCTCCTCGCGCGGATTCGGGTTTTCCAGCCACCGGGGCGTAAAATCTACCCGCACAAAAACAGCTGCGGCTGGATTAATATTCTCCGCAAGTCCTCCCGCCGCCTTCAGCCTTTTCCTCTCCATCTCTGTGTACCGGGCCCGACCAGGCAACTTCCTCAATTGCATACCGGCAGCGGCAACGTTCTTCTTCAGCCTGTGGATCGCCGGCTCCTACTCTCACCTGCTGGTAATGGACCGCAGTCCTTTTAGGTGACCTGTATGTACCGGGTTTGCTATTTCCTGGTTGTCCTGGCCA
This sequence comes from Actinomycetota bacterium, assembly GCA_030019255.1. NCBI lineage: Bacteria > Bacillati > Actinomycetota > Actinomycetota bacterium. The sequence continues at coordinate 96,959 of JASEFK010000008.1, read as the reverse complement.
CTGGTTTCTTTTTCCTTTTCGCGCTGGGGTTCCTCAAGGGTGATCATTCCGGTAGAACGACCACCAAGTTCCTGGCGGTGGTCATCCTGACCCTGGCCCTTCTCAACCTCACGGGGCTTACCTTGCGCAGCGCTACTTCTCGGCGGGGTACTCTCGTACCCAGGAGAACGACCCGCTTTCCCGCCAGAAAAGCCTGGGATGCTTGGGGAGGCGATTGGCCCCGGGGTTGCCTTTATCCGCCGGGCCGACTGCCGGGCTCCGGTTCCGCCGGGAGGGAGATGTTTATCTGGTAAGTGGGCGGTTCGGGGGATTTCCCTATCCCCCTGGTAAGAATTTCCAGTAAGGGATCCACGAAGTCGGGGAGATCCTCCCGGCGCCCCTTGAGGTGCCAGCGGAAGAAGATGTGCTCGATGGTCCCCAGGATGATGGAGCGCACCAGGTAGGGATCGATATCCTGCCGGAATTCTCCCGACCCCATGCCCTCCTTGATGGCCTCCAGGAGGAGGCCGGCGGCCTTTCTCACCGCCTGGTAGCCTTCGGCTTCCATGAATTTACGGTTATGCTTCAGGTCAAGGAGCACCAGCGAGGAGTAATCGGGGTTTTCCTTGTACAACCGGTAGTACCCGTAGACGATGGCCCGGACCTTGTTCACCGCTCCCTTGATGAAGGGGGCCATGCCCTCCAGGAAATCCACCGCCTGGCGGGTGATCTCCCCGGGGATGGCGAAGAGGAGGTCCTCCTTGCTTCCGAAGTACTCGTAGATGGTGGCTTCGGAGACGCCGGCGGTACGGGCTATCTCGGAGATGGTGGCATTGTAATAACCCTTTTCGCCAAAGACCTTGAGAGCCGCGTTTATGATGGTTGTAAATTTATCCCGACTTTTAAAATCATTCCCCATTGATAATCCTTATATTAAAATTAAATTTTAAAATTGACATAAAAATTATAATTATTCTATATTAGAAAGGCAAGTATCCAGATTTGAACTTGGGAGGGGATGAAAATGATCCGCACCGGGGCCGAGTATCGGGAGAGCCTGAAGTCCATGAAGCCCAACATCTACATGGGGGGCGAGATCCTGGGACGGGAGAACCTACCGGGAACGGAAATCCTGGAGCTCACCTGCGACCTGGCGCACAACAAGGAACTCCAGCACCTCACCACTGCCAAGTCCCACCTCACCGGGGAGACCATCAACCGCTTCTGCCACATCCATCAGAACGAGCAGGACCTCATGGCCAAGCAGGAGATGACCCGGGTGGCGGCGCGCCTGGTGGGCGGATGCATTGCCCGCTGCATGGGCATCGATGCCATGAACGCCCTCTCGGTGATCACCTACCAGTGCGACCAGGTGCACGGCACCGAGTACCACCAGCGGTGGCTGGAATACCTCAAGTACTGGCAGGCCAACGACATCGTGGGCTGCTGTGCCCAGTCCGACGTCAAGGGACACCGCAAGCGTCGCCCCCACGAACAGACCGACCCTGACCTCTACCTGCGGGTCATCGAGAAGAGGAAAGACGGCATCGTGGTGCGAGGGGCCAAGGCCCACAATTCTTTCGCCCCCCTGGCCCACGAGATCATCGCCATCCCCACCCGCTTCCTGACCCCCGAGGAGGGCCCCTGGGCGGTGGCCTTTGCCGTGCCCAGCGACTGGCCGGGGGTCAAGCTGGTGTGCCGGGGGGCCCGCTACCGGGAGCGCGTCCCCGAGGTGGCCTCGCCCCTCTCTGGCAAGGGGGAGATCGAGTCCTTGACCATCTTCGACGACGTCTTCGTGCCCTGGGAGAGGGTCTTCCTCTGCGGGGAGACGGAGTTCGGCGGGCAGCTGGCCTTGCTCTTCGCCCTCTATCACCGCCATTCCTACACCGGCTGCAAGCCGGCCATGTCCGACGTCATCATGGGCACCACTGCCCTGGTGGCGGAGTACAATGGCATCGAGCGCGAGCCCCACGTCCGCCACAACCTGGCCGAGCTGATCAGCGTGGCCGAGCTGGTCTACGGGTGCGGCATCGCCGCCGCGGTGAAGTCCACCAAGGCTCCCTCGGGAACCCAGATACCGGACGTGGTCTTCTGCAACGTGGCCCGCAAGCACGCCGGGGTGAACCTCTACCACGAGTATGACATTCTGGCCGAGGTCGCCGGGGGACTTCCGGCCACCCTCCCTTACAGCGAGGAGTTCGCCAGCCCGGAGGTGGGGGAGCTGGTGAAGAAGTACCTGGCCCGCAAGGACGGGGTGAGCCCGGAGAACATCTACAAGTGCTTCGCCTGGATCAGCGACTTCTCCTGTTCCTCCATGGCCGGGGTCATGCAATACGCCGGGGTGCACGGCGGCGGCTCGCCCATCATGGAGGACATCGCCATCCTGGGGACCTACAACATCGAGGAGAAGAAGCAGATAGCCAAGTTCCTGGCCGGCATCCAGGATTAGGATGTCAAGGTCGGTAACGGGCCAGCTGGCTCGGTCGCGGCCGAAGGAGAGAAAGCCCGGATCCCTGAGACCTGGGCCTTCTCATGGTCCCTATTTCCGGCTGCCGAGCGGGATACGGGATGTCGTCCGGCGGGGGGTCTTTCGGGGGGATGCGTGTACTCCTCTTGTCCACATGTAGCCGGTTGGCGGGGAGAAGGGATGTCACCCCCTCTCGCTATCCTGGAATCGGGGTCGGGAGGCGGTGGATATGGGCAGGAGTCTTCCTCGGGTCGAAGTACCCCCGACGGTTCGTGGCCGCGCAGGCGGAGGAGTGGAAAGGAATGTCAGGGTATTAACAGCGTCCGCACCGCAGCCGGCGGGGAGCCTGCCTTGCGGCCGGCGGGTTCCCGGCCGGAGTATCAGGTCCAGGGAAGGAAAAGGGGACAGGGCGTGGAATGGTATGAATGGAAGGTGGGCCGAGGGAGGGAGAGGTTCGCTTTGTGTAATCTCTTTCCGCGGGGGGAATGTCGGGACTGTCCCTTCTTGACGTGCAACAACCACCCGCAGTTCCCCCAGGTGCAAAAACACGTCAACGACCTGCTCAGGGCCGGGAAGAAGCCTGCGAGTTCGGGAAGTTGAGCATGACGCGGGATCCAGCTGTCCGCAGTATCTTGCGGTGAACCGGAGGGTGGCTTTAAGGGGTAATTGCGGTTAGCGAAGACCGCTGGCCGAATCAGGATAAACACCCCTTTCCTTCAGCTTGCTTGATCGAGGATAAACAGACTTTTCAAACTTTTATCCCAAGGATTGTTCAGGAGATAACTGCCTCCCGCAATTTACCGGAAGGGGAGGAAGGGTTTTAGGCCCCTTTTCTGCGGGGGTAAAATTGATGGCGAGCAGAGGCGCAGTCGGGCATGGTCCAGGCTAAGGCGGATAGCAAGGTCGATGGGATTCGCGAATCGTCACCGTCGATACGATGAGGCCGGAAAGCGGACGTTATCACCGTCGGCGGCGGAACCGACTATCCCGGAACCGGGAGGTGAGAAATTGGAGGAAGCAAGGGAAGAACGGGACACCACCCTGAAGGTGGAGGACCTTCATGTAGAGGTGGAGGGACGGCAGATCCTCCACGGGGTGAACCTGGACATCAGGTGCGGGGAGACCCACGTTCTCTTCGGGCCCAACGGCTCGGGCAAGACCACCCTGCTTATGGCGGTGATGGGCTTTCCCCGCTACCGGGTTACCCGGGGGAGGATAATCCTGGGAGGGGAGGACATCACCCACCTGCCCCCCCACGAGAGAGCCAGGCGGGGTATAGGCATCATGTTCCAGCGGCCTCCCACGGTGAGGGGGGTCTCCCTGGCTCAGATGGTGGCTCTGTGCTCGCGGGACGGGGTGGACGTGGAGAAGCTGGCCGCGGACCTCAACCTCGTGGAGTTCCTTTCGCGGGACGTGAACCACGGGTTCTCCGGGGGGGAGATAAAACGCTCCGAGCTCCTGCAGCTCCTGGCCCAGGATCCCCGCGTGGTGCTTCTGGACGAGCCGGAGTCCGGGGTGGACATGGAGAACCTGCAGCTGGTGGGCAGGGCCATCCGCAAGCTTCTCCAGAAGGACCTCCGCCGTCGCCGCACCCGGTGCGGGCTGATCATCACCCACACCGGTTACATCCTGGACTACGTGGAGGCGGATGTTGGTCACGTGCTCTGCGAGGGGACCATCGTGTGTTCAGGCAACCCCCGGGAGCAACTGGAGGGGATTCGTCGTTACGGGTTCGAGGAGTGTGCGCGATGCACGCGTTGAAGGAACTCAGGGAAAGGGCCAGGGCGGCGGCGGATAAACCCGCCCCCTACGGGAGCGACCTTGACCTCGGCGCCTATGTCGGTGCGGCCCCCGAGCGCTCCTACGTGGATTCCCTGGAGCAGCTTGAGGAACTTGGCGAGGAGGAGCTGGCCCGCGCCGGGGTGGAGAAGAGCGGCCGCCGGCGCTCCGGCTCCTTCGTGCAGATTGACGGCTCGGTGGTGCACCGCAAGGCCCTGGAAAAAGGCCTGGAGATACTGAGCACCCGGGAGGCGCTGGAAAAATATGACTGGATATGGGACTACTATTGGAAGGCCGTGGCCGTGGACGCCGACAAGTACACGGCGGCGGTGGAGCTCGGCCCCTTCGAGGGTTACTTCATGCGCGCCCTGCCCGGTTCACGTACCATATATCCCCTGCAGGCTTGCCTGTACATCCGCCAGCCTCGCTTTGCGCAACGGGTGCATAACATCATCATCGCCGAGGAGGGCTCGGAGTTGCACATCATCACCGGGTGCGCCAGCGAGCACGAGATCCGGGCCGGCCTGCACCTGGGCGTCTCCGAGTTCTACGTGAAGAAGAACGCCAGGATAACCTTCACCATGGTCCACAACTGGGCGGAGGGTATGGACGTGCGGCCCCGCAGCGGCATCGTGGTGGAGGAGGGCGGGCTCTTCATGTCCAACTACGTGGTCATGGAACCGGTGAAATCCCTGCAGCTCTATCCCACGGCGAGGCTGGTAGGGGAGGGGGCCACGGCGCGGTTCCACTCCATCCTGGTGGCCCAGCCGGGGAGCGAGCTGGACGTGGGCTCGCGGGTCATCCTGGGCGCTCCCCGCTGCAGCGCGGAGATAATCTCCCGGGCCATTACCAAGGGAGGCTACATCGCCGCCCGGGGCCACATCCGGGGCGAGGTGGGAGGCGTCAAGGCCCACCTGGAGTGCCGGGGGCTCATCCTCGACGGGCGTGGTGTGATCCACGCCGTGCCCGAGCTGGAGGGAAGGGCGGAGGACGTGGACATGTCCCACGAGGCGGCGGTGGGGAAGATCGCCCAGGAGGAGGTGGAATACCTCATGGCCCGGGGCTTGAGCGAGGAAGAGGCCGTCTCCACCATCGTACGCGGCTTCCTGAACGTGAAGATAGAGGGCCTCCCACCTCTCCTGGAGCAGGAGATGCGGCGGATGATGGAACTCTCGGAGGAGAAAGCCCTCTAAGATCGGGCCTGTTCCCCTGCCGGAGAAGACAAAGTGGATATAGCCTGGTAAGGAGATTACGACCCTTAACCTCCCCTTAAGCGACGTAGCCGCTACATCCGGTGGCGGCGCTTACGTACCAAAAAGTCAAAGCCGTTCCCGGGGCTATTTTCTGCGCTGGTAATAATCCCCGTATTGTTCCCGGGCTATCCTCTTGGCTATCTTGCCCACCGAGGTCTTGGGAATTTCTTCCACGAAGAGGACTTCGTCGGGAAGCTGCCACTTGGCGAACCTGGGGGCGATGAAATCCAGGATATCCTCCTTGGACACCTTCCCCCGGTATTCCTCCCGGAGGACCACCAGAGCCAGCGGTCGTTCTTCCCATTCCGGGTGAGGTATGCCGATGACTCCCGCCTCCAGGACGGCGGGATGGGCCATGATGGCGTTCTCCAGGTCCACGGTGGATATCCACTCCCCACCGCTCTTCACCAGGTCCTTGAAGCGGTCCACGATCTTGATGTAGCAGTTGGGATCGATGACCGCCGCGTCTCCGCTCCTCCAGTACCCATCCTCGGTGAAGGCCTCGGCGCTGCGCGGGTCGTTGTAATAGGAGCAGGTGACCCAGGGCCCCCTTATCAGGAGCTCGCCCACGGACTTGCCGTCGAAGGGGAGTTCCTTGCCCTCCTCGTCCACCAGCTTCACGTCGATGCCCACCACGGGAATGCCCTGCCTCCGCTTCAGGTCCCACTTCTCCTCCTCGGAGAGCCCCTCCAGGGCGGCCTTGAGGAAGTTTATGGAAACCAGGGGCGTGGTCTCTGTGGCCCCGTAGGCGTGGATGACGTCGGCCTTCCCCAGCTCCCAGTACTCCTTCATCATGGCCAGGGGTGGTTCGCTGGCCCCGGATACCATGCGGCAACCCTTGAGGTCCGGCTTGGGGTCCATCTTGCGGATGTACTCCAGCATGGGCATGAAGATGGCCGGCGCCCCGCAGGTCACGGTGACTCCTTCGGAGAGGAGCATGTCAACCAGCACGTTGGCCATCTCCAGGGTGTACATGCCCGGGAAGACCAGCTTGGCCCCCACCAGGGGCGCGGTGATGAAGGCACCCCACCCCAGCACGTGGAACATGGGGGTGATTTGCATCATCACGTCGTGCCGGGTGAGGTGGAGGTTGATGGCCACGGCCAGGGTGTGGAGGTAGAGGGCGCGGTGGGAGACATAGACGCCCTTGGGCTTGCCGGTGGTCCCAGTGGTGTAGCAGGCGGTACAGGCCGCTTTCTCGTCCACCATGGGCCAGTCGATGTCCGGATCCTCGTCCCGGATAAGTTCCTCGTAGGCATGGAGGGGGCTGAGCTGCGTGGGCAGGGAATCCGCCGGGCGGTCGGTGATGACCAGGTAACCCTCCACCGTCTTGAGCTCCGGGGCGATGGGCTCGACGAGAGGAATGAGCAGGTCGGATACGCAAATCAACTTGGCCTCGCTGTGGTTGATGATATAGGCACGGTCTTCCATGGACACCCGTGGATTGATCTGCAGGAGCACTGCCCCCAGCCCGGAGATGGCATAGAAGAGCTCAGCGAAGCGGTGGGTATTGAAATCCAGGACCCCCACCCGGTCTCCGGGACCGATGCCCAGCTTCTTCAGGGCGTTGGCCAGGCGACATACACGGCGGTAGCATTCCAGGTAATTGTAACGCAACACGCTCCCGTCCAGGTTGCGGGAGGCGATCTCCACCTCGCCATAGGACCTGGCTGCGTGCCTCAAAATGGTGGGAACGTTGAGCTGGTAACCGTTGTTAGAGGTGGACGGAAATCCCTGCACGATCTCGTAACCCATAGCGCAACCTCCTTCTCGCTCTCCGGCAAGGAAATCCCTCGCCATCCTTGCTAAGGCCACGGAAAGGCTTTCCGTGGCGAAAAACCTACAACCATTGCCTGGCCACCAGGCCGGGAGCAGGCGAAAATCCAGGAAAGTCATCCGCGGTGAGAAGTTTACGCTCCATCCTTTACCGGCAAGTCGAACGACTACGGCGACCGCGTCGCATTCCCTTAAATAAACACGACTATGATACTAATTATAGCCTCTTGCGAACTAGTTTTCCCGTAGGTAGTGGTGCTGGTTGCCGTCCACAAAAAGGCCAAGAAATAGTTGATCGGGCCGTTGTTGGTCGGTCTGGCCGTCAGATGGGGAAGGGTTGTAGTTTACCTTCCAGGTCGTACTGGGGCTTGATGGTGAAGACCACCCATCCGTACCCGAAGCGGTGGGCCTCGTAGCGAGGATCCCGGTACATCTTGGCGATTTCCCAGACCAGGGTGCGATCGGTAAGGGGATAACAGTCGAGGAACTTGTTCAGGATGACGTATTCTGCTCCGTAGGTGTTGCCGTCGAACTGGTAGATATGCTCGCGGTGGGAGAGGTGCGGTACCACCGGGTCCTGGGCGCAGATCGAGGCGTCGGGGGGGATCATGGACAGGATGTCGTAACCGGTTTTTTCCATGCGTGGGTCGAGCCGGTAGAAGTTGGGATCGAAAAGGGTCTTGGTGGAGCGGCTCAGGGTGAAGGGCACCTGGAGCACCAGGATGATGACGCACAGGGCCAGGACCATCTTCCGGTAGTCCACCTCCCGGCCCCGGCGGGCCAGCCAGCGGTGCAGCCGGGGAAAGGCGTCCAGGAGGGCGAAGATGAAGATGGGGGCGAAGACTGCGTGGTAGTGGCGCAATATCTCCCAGTGGGGGAAGTAGTTGGATAGAAGGTGTTCGTACAGGGGGGGTATAGCCACGATGGCGAAGGCTCCGATCAGCGGGAGAAAGAGGAAGGGGGCCAGGAGGAACAGGAGCAACTTGGCTTTGTGCAGGGGCCAGAAGGTCTGCTTGACCAATTCCCAGGGATGAGTCAGAAGGTACTTGCCGGCGTCCACCCAGTTCTCCCCCAGGTGGGAATAGTACTTGAAGTAGAAGTAATCCCCACCCGCCGAGAGCGGAGGCATGACCTTTTTGGTGATGAAGTAGAACCAGGCGGCGGCGATGAGGCAGGTGGTGAACCCCTCGAACCACTTGCGGTGAAAAACAATCACATAGAGACCCAGGAAGAACACCAGGAGGGCCATGGTCTCCTTGATCATGAGCAGAAAGGGCACGGTAAGGAGGTAACCCGCCCATTTCTCCCGCTGTATGAGCAGGAAGGACAGGGCCAGGATGGGGCCGGCGAAGGCCAGCTCGTGGAAGTCGAAGAAGATGAGCTCCATGGTCCCCCAGAAGAAAAGGTAGACCACGGCCAGGCACAGGGCGCAGAAGCCGCTCCGCAGGGCATAACGGCAGGCGTAATAGACGGGTATGGCACCCAAGGCCACCAGCACCGCCTGGTACACCAGGAGCATGCGGGCGTCGGACCAGATCCAGTAGGCCGGCACCACCAGGAAGAAGATGGGGTGGAAGTGGTCGCCCCAGAGGGAGGGGACCATCCTTACCGTGTTGAAGCCGAACTCGAAGCGCGAGAGCTGCCAGATGTGCTGGTCGAATATCCCCAGGTCCCACCCGTGGGACTGGAAGTTCATGTGCTTGAGCAGGGAGATGGCGCAGTAGAGCATGGCGAAGAAAAGGACCACCAGGTAGATGGAATAGCGGGACAGCCAGGAGACGAGGCGCGGGTGCCTCTCCCGGAATACGGCGTATCTCACCCATAGCTTGTCCAGCGCCTTCATGACAGAGGTATTATATCCGTTCGATCTGCATCCGTTCGCGCGTTCACGGCGGTGGAATTCGGATGTATTATAGTTACAGGGCATTGTTGAGGACACCATGGACCGGCCGCGTGAACCCCGCTTGATGAAGAAATGCCGAAAGGGCATGCCCGTGAAAGCCTGGATTCTCTGACGGCTCCTCGTGGAAGACTTTGAGGATAGGGGTGGAGAGGTTGAGATGAACGGCCGCGGCGAGAAGGCCTTGGATATCTTACGCCGGGGATGGGAATTCCTGGGCCGCCTGGCAAGGGAGTACAGGCAGCACGCGGAGATCAACAAGGGCTCGAGGACCACCCTCCTCTCCGGCCTGGAGGCGGAAGGCCCCCGGTGTGTGCCGGGCGGCGAAGTGGGCTTAACGGAGGATGGAAGGTCGGATGGGGAGCTAAAGGGTCCCGCCGTTTCCACAAGCTCCGCGGAGACCGGAGGCGGGGAAGAGTCGGCTCCCATGACTCGTTCCCTCCGGGAGTTGATGGAGGACCTGCGGGACGCCAGTCCCAGGGTCAGGGGTGAGGCGGCCAAGGAGCTGGGAAAACGCGGCGGACCTGGGGTGGAGGGGGCCCTCGAGCCTCTCCTGGAGGACGCCGACGAGGGGGTGAGATCCACTGCCGTTCGTGCCCTCCGCGACCTGGGCAGCGAGGAGGCGGTGAGGATCCTCCGGGAGGCACTGAAAAGGGGGGGATGGGAGAAGCGCACGGCAGCGGCTGAAGCCCTGCGGGAGCTGGGATGGAGGGCGGACCACAGCGAGGAAGGCGCCGTCTACCGCATCCTCAGCGGGGACTGGGATGGGGTGGTGGAGCTGGGAAGACATGCCGTCCCGCCCCTGGTAGCCCTGATACGTTCCTGCTCCGATGAGGTGTTGAGGGAAAGGGCGGTCCGGGCCCTGGGGCGCATACGGGATCCCTCGACTTTCAGGGTTATGGCGGAAGCCATCCAGGACATCCATCCCCTGGTACGCAAGGCGGCTGCCTGGTCGCTGGGACAGGCGGGACGCCGCAAGGCGGTGGAGCCCCTCATCGCCGCCCTTAAGGATCCGGATGACGAGGTCCGCAAGGAGGTGGCCGAGGCCCTATTGCGTATAGGAACCCCCGCCCTGTACCCGCTGGTTTCCGCCCTCAAGGAGGGGGACCCGGAGATCAAGGGAAGGGTAGCGGAGGTGATCGGTCTCTTCTACCAATCCCCCGACATGGAGCCCCTGGTACACGCCTTCGTGCTCTCGGCCCTCAAGGATGGCGATACCTGGTCGCGGGCGAGGATGGCCGCGCTGCTGGGTGAGATCGGGGAGGCCTGGGCGGTGAAACCCCTCATCGAGGCCCTCTATTTCTTCAACGTCCGGGAGGCGGCGGGGAAGGCGCTCCTGAAGATAGGGGAGCCCGCCCTGGGACCGTTGATGGACGCCCTCAAGCATCACCACATACCGGTGCGCAAGGCGGCCGCCGAACTCCTGGGCCGCATGGGGGACGAAAGGGCGGTGAGCGCACTTCAGAGTGCCCTCAAGGACCGCGACTGGGAGGTTCGGGAGGCGGCACGGGTCGCCCTGGAGTCAATTCGCCGGCGGGACAGCGGAGACGACAGGTCGCTGACCGACAGGGCCGGTTTGGATGGGAGACCTGATTAGCCAACGTAAAGGGGTCAGGTCTTGAATTTTGCGTTTTCAGCCCGAAATGATTTAAAACTGCGTGCCATAAATGCAAAATTCAAGACCTGCCCCCATTTTAGGGTTAACCCGCACGGGAGAGGGGGGAATCCCCCATTGCCCGCGCGAGGAAAACAATTTTATTATTGCCGTGCGGAAACCATGTGATTGTATGTGAACCGTTTCCACGCTGTCCGGCTGTCGGCAATCGCCATACCCGCGGACATGCGCATGCAGGCCGCCATGAGGCGTGGGTCTTTCATAGATGCGGAAAAAGGGGTCACGCATGTTGTCCAGATGGATTCCGTGAGCGGGATAGACCACGAGGAAGGGAGCCGGACGGCAACGGCTTCCAGGATGCGTCCGGAAGACGGCTCCGGGATCGGGAAGCGGGAAAGAAGGCGGAGACCGGGCAGCGAAAAGGAGTGAAAATTCCCCGGTAGCCTAACGTGAGGCGGAACGATGTGCTCCCGCCAGATCCCGGGCCGGCAAGGGCACGAGGGTCACGGATGTTGAGGAGGTATCCATGAACGAACACCTACCCTTCCCCTTTCTCCACGAGTGGATGAGCGAGATGGACGTCTCCCTGGCCGAAAACCTCAGGCGATGGGCGGAAAACGAGGTCATGGCCAGGCGCCTGGAGCTCAAGGAGGATTACCAGGGGCTACTGGAGCCGGCCATGCGCAAGCTTTTTCAGGACATAGGCCTGCAGCGGCTGCTCTGGCCGGAGGAATACGGGGGTGATGGACATAACCATCCCTCCGCGGCCATTACCATCACCGCGGCCCTGGAGCAGGTGGCACGGGGGGACGTGGGCATCGCCTTCCTCCTCTCCTGCCTCCTCGCCCTGCAAAGCGCAGTGGCCATGGAGGGTTCGGTCAACCGGGAGACCTGCGCCGCGCTGCGCGATGTGATCGCCGGCGACGGCGGGCCGGCCCTGGTCTCCCTGGTCCTGCCCCTTTTCCGGGAGGGCTACCAGGCCAAGGCCAGGGAGGGCAAGGGCGGATGGACGGTGGAGGCTTCCGGGGCTCGGCCGGCGGCGTGCGGCGCGAACGGCGTCCTCTTCGGGGTGTTCTGCGAGCTGGAGGGCTCCGAGGACGGCGTGGGCCTGGTCGTGGTGCCCGGGGATGCCAAGGGGGTCAAGCGCGGCGAGGTCCTGAAGCGAACCGGGCTGGCCGCGGACCGTAACGCCGCGGTGGAACTGGCCAAGGTGAAGGTACCAGAGGAAATGTGCGTGGCCCGGGGCGCGGAAGCCTGCCGGGCGGTTCTCTCCTGGTTATACCTGGGAATTTCCGCCAGCAACGTGGGTGCGCTTTTCGCCTCCTACGAGATCCTCCGGGAATGGGGCGACAACCGGGTCATCAAGGGGAGGGGCAACATCTTCAAGGAGAACCCGCTCACCGCATCGGTGATGGCCGAGGTGGCCAAGGAGGTGTCCATCTCGCGCCTGCTCACCTGGGACCTCGCCCGCATGCTCTCCGAGCCGACCGTCTACGGGTCACCGGGAGATGAGGCCAATTACGTGACCGCACTCGTCGTGTCCCACCAGGTTTCCCAGTCGGCGGAGAAGGCCATCAACCACGCCATGGAGATGATGGCCTCGGCGGGTTACGCAAAGGAATGGAACCTGGAGCGCTACTGGCGGGACGTGAAGACCATGCAACTTTCCCTGGGGCCCTACGAGCTGGCCAAGATGGACGTCTCCCGGTACTTCTACCGGGCGAGCACCCTGTAGGGGTTTTCGGGGCGGCTCGAGGAACAGGTTCCTCGGGGTGGAGGGACGGCGTTGTAGGGGACGGAAGTTCCTGATGGGAACGGGAGTTTCCGGTCCATTAAAGGAGCGCAAAACGGGGCAAGGTCGATTGGAGACGGAGGTTCCTGATGGGGACGGGAGTTTCCGGAGAGGGAAGGCGTAGGCACGGAAACGGTAACGTCCCCGGGAAGTAACGGGAGGATCAGGAGATGAGAACCATAGACGATTTCACCCGGCCTCTGGAATACCTCTCTCCCCTGGACGATCCCCTGGGGATGATCGTCCGGGAGTGGGCGGAGACCTGGGTCATCCCCCACCGCCGGAGCTTCGACGAGGACTGGAAGGAGCACCGGCTCATCGAGCCCGCGTTCAAGCGTCTCATGGGGGAGCTGGGCCTGCAGAGGGTGCTTTTCCCCGAGGACCTGGGGGGATGGGGGCTGGGACGCTCCAACTACGCCGGGACCGCTTCCTACCGGCTCTTCGAGGAGGTGGCGCGCGCCGACTCGGGAATGGCCGTGGCCTTCGGGGTGGTCTTCTGGCCCCTAGTGATGATCTGCATGGAACCCCACGTCAACCGGGAGCTGTGCGAGGAGTTCGCCCCCATCTTCTGCTCCACCACCGAACCCCGCTTCGCGGCCAACGCCATGACCGAGCCGCAGGGCGGGGCGGACATCGAGAACATGGAGATCGTCAAGGGTTCCACCATCCAGACCACGGCGGTCCTGGACGGTGACGAGTGGGTGATCAACGGCCATAAACTGTGGCCCACCAACTCCGGAGGGGTGTGCAACCTATTCGGGGTGGTGTGCACCACCAACCCGGGTTCCGAGGATCCCAACGACTTCGCCTTCATCTTCGTTCCCGCGGACACCCCGGGAGTGACCCAGGGACCCCCTTACGAGAAGGCGGGTATGGCCGCGGACAAGAACGGGGACATATGGTTCGAGAACGTGCGAGTTCCCAAGCATTACCGCGCCCACGGCCCCGGGCTGGACCTCCTCTACTTCAAGGAGGTCATCACCTTCGGCAACCTGGGGAGCATCGCCTTCGTGGGGGGTTCCATGATGAACGTCTACGAGAGGCTCTACCAGTTTGTGAGCGAGGAGACCTACCGCGGGAAGCCCCTCAAGGAACACGATGCCGTGGCTGGAGCCCTGGCGGACATCGCCAGGGACATCGAGATCATCCGCATCGTGGGCTACCAGTACGCGCGCATGATCGACCGCCCGGACCTCTACGGTCCGCGGTGGAGCGACGAGATGGTGGCCAAGGGGAGGGCCTACAAGTACTGGGCCTGCGACCGGGCGATGGAAGACGTGGGCCGGGCCATGAACCTCATGGGACTCTTCGGGGCCGACCGGGACTGGGACGTGGAGAAGCACTGGCGCGACCTGAAGATCGTCCAGCTGTGGATGGGAGGAAAGCAGTTATGCCAGGCGGAGGTCGCCCGCTGGTTCTTCGAGTGTCAGACCCTTTGAGCTTGGAGGCGGGTGAGGGAGATGAAGGAAACGGTATCGCCTGCGCAGGTTATGGGGACCGGCATACCCGGAGGTGGGGAGGCGGCGGAGGGACTGGGGGAAAGGATCCTGCGCCGGCTGATAAGAAGTCCAAAGTTCAAATCGAGCTTGAACATAATTCTAAGGGGCATCGACCCGGATCACGCTCCTGGGCTGGTGAGGGCCCTCATGTGGGGGGACGTGGAAACCTTCATGGGCACGGCAAGCGCCCTGCCTAGGCTGTTCAATTTCATGATCCGCGCGGCGGAGGAGGTAGCCGTGCAGCTCAATGCCTTCCCCCCGGAGATACTCCTGGGCTTTCTCAACCGGCTGGCGGGGGAGATCGATTTCCAGGGCCTGGAGAGGGCGGCCCGGGAAACAAGGCTGCTCCTGGAGAAGATTGGACCCGTGGTCGAGGGTTTGCGGGAGCGGGCAGTGAAGGCGGTGGCCCTCGAGTCCCCCGGAAGGGAGGAGGAATGACCGGGCTTCACGCTTTTCATGTCCCCGCACCCAGGTTTGCGGAGGCTGCCGGAAAAGGTAATGGCATGCAGAGGCGGGTGTCAAGGTTGGGTGGCGGAGTGTGGATGGAGGGACATGGCGCGAAAGTTGGTGACCTCCGCCTCCCACTCTCAAGCTGAGACGACGAGGGGGATGGGGTATGGATGATATTAAAGGTAAAGTAGAGGTTGATATTGAAGGTCAGGAGGGGTCTTCCGAGGCCGCCCTGGCCGGAATCCTGCGGGAACTGATACGCTCACCGGGTTTCAAGGAACTGGTGAATATCCATCTCCGGGAACTGGATCCCGCTTCCGCCCGCGAGGCGGTCAGGGCCTTCCTCTGGGAGGACGTGGGGTTCTCCATGGGTATCCTGGGAAGCTCCCCCAGGGTGGTGAACTGGCTGGCGGAGGCCCTGCTGGAACTGGGGGTCCAGCTGAACAACTTCACCCGGGACATCCTGCGGGATTTTCTTTCCCGCATGGGCCGGGAGTTGGACCTGAAAAAGATCAAGGCCATACCCGGAGCTTACGCTCCGCTGGTCAACGAGCTCCTGCTCGAGGACCGCGAGGCCCTGGATGCCTTCCTGGCGGGGTTGGGATCGCTGGCAGAATCCGTCCTGCAGGCGGTGGGGCCGGCCCTGAAAAAGGTGGGGAACACGGCGGATTTCGGCAAGGTGAGGGTGGGCCTCACCGGACACTTCGAGAGGCGCAGGAGGGAGCTCTCCGGGGAACCGCCACTCGCCAACCCCGTGGCCCTCTCCAACCTGCTGGGGGTGGTGCCGCCCCTAGTCAACTACCTGCTCAGGGTGCTCACCCGCACCCTGCAGGGCCTCAAGCTCCCCGCGGAGATACTGGCCAACGCCGTCTTCCAGCTCCTGGAGGATATCGACCAGGTGGAGATCGGGGGGCTGGTGAACGCCCTCTCCGATTTGGTGATCACCCTGCACCGGGGGAACCTGGTGCTGGGAAGGGACGAACCGCGTTTCAAGGACGTCCTGCGCCGGGTGAGCCGGCGGGCGGTGGACGTCGTGGACGGGGAAAAGCTTCGCGAGGCCCTGGTTGCCCTGGGGGAGGACGGCAAGGTGGTGGGCGAGGTAGTCTCCGAGTACCTCTACGCCACCCCCGAGAGCACGGCCCGGGTGGCCGGTGTCATGTACACGGCGGTGAACGCCGCCCTGCGCGCCACCGCGGAGTTCCTGCGCCGCTTCGCCGAGCTTCCCCCCGAGGGGGTGGAGCGCATGGTCTCCCATTACCGGGAGGCGTTCCAGCCGCGCGAGCTGGCCCGGGTGGTAAATTACAACGCGGCCATCCTCAACAAGACCTTCCAGGTGGCACCGGACTTGGCCGGGGAGACCCTTAGGGAGATCCTCTCCGCCCTGGACCGGGAGGAGTTGGCGAAGGCGGGGAAGTCCATGTTGTTCCAGGCCCGGGACGCCCTCCTCTCCGACCCTGGAATGCAGGAGGCCATGCAGCCGGAGGCGTTGGGGGAGAAGATAAACGCGGCCCTCGCCGCCGTCAACCGCTGGCTGGAGGAGAACCCGGGAGCGCTGGCGGAGAAGGCGGCCCGCACCCTGGCGGCGGTGGACGGGAGGGAGTTGAGGAGAGCAGCCGCCGGTTTCGCCCTCCCTCTGATGAAGACTTTCATGCGGGAGACGCGGATAGGGGAAAGGATGAAAAAAATGACCCTGGCCTTAGGCGGCGCCGTGGCAGGGCTGTTGGCCCTGTGGCGGTTGCGCAGGAGGTGGAGGGCGAGGAGAGTATATGGTAATAATTGCCAAGCAGGCTGAATCCGGTAAGTTCGGAAGTAAGTCCGAAAAGGAACAGGGATCGATATGGAGGTCAAGGCCTTTCGCATGAGCGGACAGGCCGGGGGATAGAACCCGGAACCTTCTCCGGACGGGAGGGGAAGCTAGCCCCGGAGACGTTTGGGGGTGAATAGGGTGGAAAGTTTGCAGCGGCGATCCTCGGACATCTTCACGGATTACGTCCGGCGGTGGAAGGAGGAAGGAGGGAAGGTACTGGGGTACGCCTGCGTGGCTACTCCGGTGGAGATAATCGAGGCGGCGGGAATACTGCCCTACCGCATCAAGGCCTTCGGGCATCCGGACACCGAGCTGGGGGATTCCTACCTGGCCCGCTTCAACTGCCGCTTCTGCCGCTCCTGCCTGCAGCTCGGACTCGACGGCACCTACGATTTCCTGGACGGACTCATCGAGACCAACGGCTGTGACCACCTGCGGGGGATGTTCGAGAACTGGCAGTACGCAAAGAAATATGATTTCTTCCACTACCTCAAGGTCCCGCACTTCGTGCGCCAGGATTCCCTGGAATATTTCACCGAGGAGCTCGGCCTCCTCCGCCTGGCCCTGGAGGAACACTTCGGGGTGGAAATATCCGATGACGCCGTCCGCGAGGCCATCGGCACCGTGAACCAGGTGCAGGCCAGGCTGAAGGACCTCTACTTGCTTCGGGAGGGGGAAAGGCCGCGGCTGAGCGGAGCCGAGGCCCTACAGGTGATCTGCACCGGTTCCTCCATGCGCGCCGCCGACTTCCTCTCTCTTCTGGACCGCCTGGTGGAGGAGAAATCGAGGGGTCCGGCGATCGAGGGGCGCGCCCGTCTGCTCCTCCTGGGGAGCGCCACCGACGAAGTGGACCTGGTGGCGGAGATCGAGAACCAGGGAGGGCTGGTGGTGGCCGATGCCCTCTGCTACGGGTCCCGCTCCTTCTGGGGCCGGGAAGGGGAGAGCGTGGAGGAACCCCTGCGCTACCTGGCCGAGAAGTACTTGGGGAACCTCTTCTGCCCGCGCATGTTCACGGAGTACGAGCGGCGGCGGGACTTCATCCTGGAGCGGGCGAGGCAGGCTCGTGTGGACGGCGCCATCATCACCTACAACAAGTTCTGCGACCTGCATGGGGTGGAATCCGTGTCCCTTCGCCAGGATCTGGAAAAAAACGGTATCCCTGTCCTGGTACTGGAGAAGGATTACGGTTCGCCGGCGGATGCCGGCCGCATCCGGACGCGCGTACAGGCATTCCTGGAAAGAATTGGAAGCAAGACGGCAGAGAGGGCGGAAGCCGCCCGATGAAAATGCCGGTCCGGTGGGCTGTTCCTACCGCCGCCGGAGGGCGTGGAAGGGGGAATGAGGGATGACGGTGAGACAGTTCAACCCCTACGAGGGGCTCATCAACAGGGTCTACGAAATTTTCTCCATCGTGGACATGCTGCCCTACGAGATGAGCGACGAGGAGGTGGAGGGGGTAGCGCGCCTGCTTCCTTCCGACCTCCGGAACACCATGCGGGCCTTCCTGGTCCCCCGCGTGCGACGATCCAGCCTGGATTTCTTGAAGCTCATGAAGGCCTGGCTGGACGGAGCCCATCGCGCCAAGCGGGAGGGAAGGAAGGTGCTCCTGGTCCCCTTCAACTTCCCGCCGGAGATAATCCACTGCTTCCAAAACGCCTGGCCCATCACTAGCGAGGTCCTCTCCACCCTGGGGGTGGCCGCCCTGGAGGGACAGGGGGAGAGGTACTGGGACTACGCCATGGGCCTGGGGCTTCCCGACTTCGCCTGCTCGGCCAACATGATCGAGGTGGGTTCCTGCCTCACAGAATCCGATTTCGTGCCCGACGCGGTGATCTCGGACTGTTTCGCCTCCTGCGACATCAACTCCAAGACCCACGAGTTCCTGGCCCGCTATCTGGACATCCCACTCTTCTTCCTGGAGAAGACGGTGGACAACACGGAACGGGGGATACGGCAGTATTACCGCTACTTCATGGCCCTCATCCGGGACCTGGAGGAGTTCCTGGAGGAGAAGCTGGATGAGGAGCGCATGCGTCAGGTCATCGAGTACGCCAACCAGGCCTCGGAGCTCTACTGGGAGCTCTGGGACCTGCACAAGTTCGCGCCCTGCCCGGTTCCCAACGCCTTCTCCCTCATGACCTACGGGGTACGCTACACCATGTGGGGGACGGAGGAGGCGGTGAAGGTCATGCGTTCCATGGTGGAGACCTCCAAGGAGAGGTTGGAGAAAGGCGAGTACCCGGCGCCGGAGGAGGTGGCCCGAAGCCTCTGGACCTACACCAGTTATTACTTCGACATGGCC
Source organism: Actinomycetota bacterium (assembly GCA_030019255.1). Taxonomy (NCBI): domain Bacteria; kingdom Bacillati; phylum Actinomycetota; species Actinomycetota bacterium. The sequence continues at coordinate 78,340 of JASEFK010000008.1, read as the reverse complement.
GGGCTCTTCAACTGGATGGAAGAAAATGGCATAACTCACCTCGGCGACGGGCTGGACCTCCTCTTCCCGCAGGTGATCGACGTCTCCTCCCGGGAGAGCATGCTTACCGGGCTGGCGGAGGCGGCCCGCAACATGCCCATGACCCGGCAGATGGGCGCCCCCTCCATGTCCGTGCAATGGCTGGAGGACATCACCTGGGCGGCGAGGGAGCTGAACGCGGACTGCTGCATCTACTGCGGGCATCACAGCTGCAAGCAGACCTGGAGCGCGGCCTCGATGGTGCGCAACGAGCTCATGAAAAGGGCCGGAATACCCACCCTCATCCTGCAGGGCGACTCCTGGATCCGGCGCATGACCCCCATCGAGACCCTCCAGGAGCTCATCGAGGAGTTCGTGGACACGGTGGTCAAGAGAAAGGGGCGTCGCGCGGCGCGGGCACGTTGAGGGAAGCGGAAAGGGAGGGGTTTTGAGGTAAGGCCCGCGGCCGGTCAGGCATAGTCCCTGTCCGATTCCGGGATTACCCGGAAGTGAGGATCTCCTTTTTCTCCCTGCCGCCCACTGGAGAACGATGCGGAAGAAAGCGGCGCCCTCCACCGGTGACCTATAATGAAATTGTTGAACGCACGTGACCTCGAACCGGTGAACACGGTGAAAACAAGGAAGCCGGCCCCGGATTCTGGTGCGGGGGAAAACCTCTCGCCGGTCACGCGATGAACGGGATGATGGGAGCGGGTATGCGACCCGGCAGGAAGGCCGGAGGGGAGTGACCCGTCAAGGCCTGGAAACAGGTGGCCGGAGTTACCCGGGTCTCGAGGTTGGTCAGGGATGTGGAGGTCCACGGAGAAGAAGGCGGAAGAATCATGGGCCGGGAAGTGCAGGGGCTCCTGGAGGACCTGGCGGAGAGGCTTTTCATATGCGAGGAAAGTCCTATCCGAGGCGCCGTGGGAGCCCTCAAGGACGGGGCCTGCATCAAGGTCTGCGCACCGGGGGGATGCGCGGCGGGGATGAAGCAGGACGGCCGAATGTCCCTCGTGGACCCTCACCGCTCCCGGCCTTTCATGGAACTCCATTTCCGGGACCCTTCCGATCTCGCGGCCTTCGGCGCGGTGAAAACGGCGAAGGAATTCGGGGCCGTTTTCCTGTCCCTGGTGGGGGAGGGAAGGCTGAGGCTGGAGATACTCGGTTCCTTCATGGAGCTCTGGACCCTGGGAGTGGGTCGGTTCCTCATGGGCATCCACGTGCTTTCCCCCCCGGAGGAATATCGTAGGCTTATCGAGCCCCTTCGGCTTCGGGATATAGCCTTCACGGAAGTCCTTGACGTGGAGTATCTGCAGGAGCTGGTGGACGAGCTGGCGCGCATCACCGGGGTGCGCCTCTGGGTCCTGGACATGGACTGCATGCCGGTGGTGGTGAGCTCCACCGGAGGAGAGCACTGCCAGCTGATCATCGATTCCCTGGAGGGGGTGATGCGCTGCTACGGTTCGGCCATCGGGGGGCTCGCGGAGCTGAAGAAATCCATGGCTCCCCGGGTGCGCATCTGCCACGCCGGCTTCATCTGTTTCGACGCCCCGCTCATCCTGGGCGATGAGATGGTGGGCATGATCAGCGGCGACGCTTCCCTCTCCGATCCTCCCGATCCGGAGAGATACCGGAAACTCGCGGAGGAGCTGGGCATCGACCCCGCGCCCCTCCTGGCCTCGCTAAAGAAGGTGCGCACGGTGAAACTGGAAGAGGTGGAGTTCCTTCTCTCGGTGGTCAACGCCCTGGCCCGCTCGGTCACGGAGATGAGCTATAAACAGTTTGTGAACAACCGGCTGAACCGTGAGCTGGAGCAGAAGAACTTCGAGTTGCGCTCCCTCTTCCAGGCGGTCACCGAGATCCAGGAGAGGGAGAAGGCGGCGGTGGCCCGAGACCTCCACGACGACACGGGCCAGCATCTCACCAATGCCCTGGTGAATCTGGAGATGGCCCTCTCCGAGGAAGGCCTCCCCGAGGAGGCCCGCCGCCACCTGCGTTCCGCGGCGGAGTCCATCTCTCAGGTCATGGAAAAGTTGCATGACATCTCCGCCTCCCTGCACCCCCACATGCTGGACGACCTGGGGCTGCTGGAGGCCCTGCGCAACCTGGTCCGCCGCCTGAACGCCGATCACCCCATCGATTTCAGCCTGGTGGTCAGAGGGGAGGAGGGGGAGCTGCCCGGGGAGGTGAGGATAAACCTCTACCGCATCGCCCAGGAAGCCTTGGCCAACGTGGTCAAGCATTCCGGTGCCACCCGCGCCACGGTGTACTTCGGAAGGGACGGCGAGGGCGTGGACCTCCTGGTGATGGACAACGGCCGGGGTTTCTCTCCCCCGGTGGAGGACGGGAAGGTGCACCTGGGGCTGGTCAACATGAGGGAAAGGGCCTCCCAAGTGGGCGGGAACTTCCGCGTCTTCTCCGAGAACGGGGGAGTCACGGTTGCGGTGCACGTACCCCTGGAGGATTGAAAACGGTCCCCAACGCCTTCGGGCCAAGCGGCAAAGGGCGGTCGCGGCCCGTCGAACGGAACCCCGAGGAAGTCGTTCGCGGCGGCCTTAAGTGCGCGATGATGTGAAAAAGTGACGGCAAGAGGGGCCCGGAAATGGAGAAAACGGGAAGCGGGAACAAGAAAGTCGGCGGCAGGAGAAGGACTCCCATAACACCCGGGAATGGGGCGTATACCCAGTAATTGAAGAATCGACCACGGATCTGGGAGAGGTGGAGAATGGCACACGAGGAGCATCCTGCATTAAAAGGAGAAGGGAAAGAAGGGTCGGGAATAAGGGTCCTTCTGGCCGACGACCATGCCATTCTCCGCGAGGGGTTGGCTTCACTCCTGGAGAAGCAGCGGGACGTGGAGGTGGTGGGGGAGGCTTCGGACGGAAAGGAATGCCTGGAAAAGGCGGACCGCCTTCGACCGGACCTGGTGGTCCTGGACATCAAGCTGCCGGGCATGTCGGGCATCGAGGCCTGCCGGCTCCTCAAGGCCCGCTTTCCGGAGATGAAGGTCATCGTGCTCTCCATGTACGAGGACTTCGAGTACATCCATCGGGCCCTCCAGGTGGGCGCGGACGGTTACCTCCTGAAGAAGGCCGCCGGATCGGAGCTGGTGCAGGCGGTGCGCAGGGCCGTACGAGGGGAGAAGGCCTTCAGCCCCCAGGTGCTGGACATGATCGTGGCTTCCCTGCGCGAGGAGGGGCGCGATGCCGCGGGGAGCGGGCCCCTGGATACCCTCACCCCTCGCGAGTACGACGTGTTGGCCATGATGAGCGAAGGGATGAGCAATAAGGACATCGCCGCCAGCCTGTTCATATCCACCAAGACGGTGGAGAAGATAATCTCCGGCATCTACCGCAAGCTGGGAGTGGTATCCCGTACCGCGGCGGTAAAACTCTTCCTCAGCTCAAGAATATAATGGGCTCAATCCCTTTCCTTGACCGCAGGCACGGAAAGGGATTGATGCCTTATCCGTGCGGAGCGGCCGCGAAGCGGTCCAGGTTGCAGACCTCCAGGATCTTCAGCTTCCGGGACACGTTCAGAGCTCGCAGTAGGGAGGCATGCGTCTCTTGAAGGTGGAAGCCTCCACCATGGATTTCACCTTGCGCACCACCCGGGGGTCGAAGCCCTCGCGCACCACCCTCTCCTCCGGGTAGCCGAGGTCGTAAAGGTGGTAGAGGATGAGGTCGGCTTCGGCGTAGGAAATCCCCATCTCGCCCTCGTCGGTCTGGCCCTCCCAGAGGTCGGCGGTGGGGACCTTGTCGATTATCCGTGCCGGAACCCCCAGGAAGGCGGCCAGCTGCCTGACCTGGGTCTTGTACAGGCCTCCCAGGGGGGTGAAGGCGCAGGCCATGTCCCCCCAGAGGGTGGTGTAGCCGAGAAGGGCCTCGGTGCGGTTGCCGGTGCCCAGCACCAGGGCGTCCAGGGCCGCGGACTGGTCGTAGAGCACGGCCATGCGGCAGCGGGCCATGAAGTTGCCGCGGCGCTTGGGATCGGCTTCAGGAAAGAACTGGAAATAGGCGTCTACCATGGGGGTGATGTCAATGCGGCGGTGTTCGATGCCCAGTTCCTCGACCACCAGCAGGGCGTCCTCCAGTGATTCGGGTCGCGTGGTGCGGTAGGGGAGGAGGAAGGCGGTGAGGTTCTCCCTGCCCAGCGCCCGCACCCCGAGGTAGGCGGAGACGGCGGAATCGATGCCGCCGGAGAGGCCGATCACCAGCCGGGTCTTACCCGCCGCCGCGGTGCGTTCCCGTATGAAGTTAAGCAGGCGGGGCAGGGCTTTCTGTGCATCCAGTTCGGGCAGCTTTTTCATCCCGGACCTCCCAAGCGTGTTCCAACGCCACACCCTTAGACGGCGACCGCCTGGGCGCGGCCGCCCCCCGATTCCCGATCTCGGCTAATCTTTCTGAATAATACCATACCCCGCCTTGCCGTACCCCGCCGGCCCAATGAGGAGGGACGCATGGTGAAGGGATACGCGGCGCAAGGTGTATCCTCCATTAGGAGGGCATGCCGGTGGAGGGCGCCGGGTATCGGCATCATGTTCCTCCGGGAGCCGGGAAGGGGAGGATGATGCCAATAAATGGATATTGTAAGCCATCCCCCGTTCGAGAAGCTCGGCCTTGCGGTCCGCGGAGCGGGACGGGTAAGCTTTCACCGGGCGGCAATCCCCGTCATTCCGGGGCAACCGTGCAGAGCAGGGCTGAAAAGGACGGAAGGCGGAGGTTCTACGGTTCCTTCGTGGAGAGGACGGTCAGGGTGAGTTCCCCGGAAGTGGCGGAGATGGCCAAGCTCCTGGAGAACATCTTCCGCGGCGTGAACATCGCCCTGGTGAACGAGCTGTGGATGCTCTGCGACCGCATGGGGCTGGACGTGTGGGAGGTCATCGAGGCGGCCTCCACCAAGCCCTTCGGGTTCATGCCCTTCTGGCCTGGGCCCGGGCTGGGCGGTCACTGCATCCCCGTGGATCCATACTACCTCTCCTGGAAGGCCAGGGAGTACGATTTCCAGACCGAGTTCATCGAGCTGGCGGGGAAGGTAAGTCGGGCTTAAGTCAATTTCTCGTAGGGGGCCAGGGCGGGGAAGCCCTCCGGCCGGCGGTGCGCCTCCTCGCGCTGCCTCTCCACGTAGCGCAGGGCCCGCATCTGTTGCACGAACCACTTGAAGGAGGTGTTGGCCCGGACGGCCTCCCTGGCCGCCCTGGCCATGGCCCTCCTCTTCCTCTCCCCGAGCTCCAGGGCTTTCCGGATGGTCTGGGCGGTTTCCGCCACGTCCAGCGGGTTCACGGGAAGCACACCTCCCCTGAGCTCCTGGTAGGCGCCGGCGCCTACGGAGAGAATGATCACCCCGTCGCGGGCGTTGAGTACCGCCCCTTCCTTGGAGACCAGGTTCATGCCGTCGATGATCGGGTTGACCAGAAGGACGTCGAATTCCCGCAGAGCGGCCACCGACCGTGGGTAGTTGTCTTCGATCTCCAGGTGGACCGGGTCCCACTCCAGGGTGCCGAATTCCCGGTTGATGGAATGGGAAAACTCCTCGATCTCCCTCTTCAGGTCCCGATAGAGGGGCAGGTCCAGCCGGGAGGGATAGAGGAGGTTGGCGAACACCACCCTCTCGTGCCACTGGGGGTTGTGGCGGAGGAAGAGCTCGTAGGCCTGCAGGCCGCGGAGGATATTCTTGGACGGCTCCACCCGGTCCACGCGCACCAGGAGCTTGCGGTCTCCGGCCAGGGAACGCAGTCTCTCCCGGTGAAAGAGCACATCGGGTCTGCTGGCAGATTTTTCCAGGGCCTCATGATCGATAGAGATCGGATAATGCCGCACCAGGGTCTCCCGGTCGCCGAGGCGGACCGCCCTCCTCTTGGCGTCCACCGAGGCCCGCACCGCTTCCGCCTCGCGGCAGCACTGCAGGAAATTATTCACGTAGTGGTGGGTGTGGAACCCGAGGACGTCGTTGGCCAGCATCCCCTGAAGGAGTTCCCTGCGCATGGGTTGGGGCAGGAAGCGCAGGTAGTCGGGCTGGACCCAGGGACAGTGGGTGAAGTGGTGGATGAGGACTTCCGGCTCACGCCTCCTGATGTAGGCGGCGCAGAGGAAGAGGTGGTAATCCTGGAGGAAGACCAGGGGCTTCTTGTCCGTGGAGCGGATCTCCCTGATTATCTCCTCGGCGAAGAGCCGGTTGACCCTCCGGTAGCCGTTCTTCCAGGCCTCGTAGACCGTATCGTCTATGGAGGGGCGGCGGGTGATGTCGAAGAGATAGTGCTGGAGGGGCCAGAGGAGGGAGTTGCTGATCACGTTGTAGTACTGGTGGAAATCCTCCCGCTCGGGGGTCACGAACTTCACCCAGTACTGGGGTCTTTCGGGAGGCATGGGAAGCCGCTGCCCGGGAGCGCTGCCGGCCACCAGCGCGTCCTCCCGGGTACGGGCCGCCGATATCCACACCGCGTCGGTGGCCGTGAGCGCGGTGGACATGGCGGTCACCACGCCGCCAGCCCCCCGGTAGGGTCTTATCCTCCCCTCCGGGTCCCGGCGGAACTCCACCGGTCCCCGGTTGGAGGCCACGATGACGTACTTGTCCCTGAGGTACTGCCGGACCTGGCGCGGCGTGACCGTCTCCAGATCCAGCTCGTCCCATTCCATGGCGACCTCCCTGCCTAAAGTATAACAGCATCCCGGCCGCCTTTATAATGAATTGACATTATATGGAAAGCTATCCTCCGCGCCGTCAAACGGCCCGGTTTGCACCGGCGGCTCGATCGTCACCACCTCTCGTAGCGTACCATCTCCTTCAGGGGCTTGCGGCCCCGGGCCTCCGGGTAGACGGCCGGGTACCCGAGGGGGGTCATGGCCACGATGCGTATGTTCTCCGGGACGCCCAGTATTGAACGTACCCGGTCCTCGTCGAACCACCCTATCCAGCAGGTCCCCAGGCCTTGGTTGCAGGCCTCCAGGCAGAGGTGTTCCAGGCTTATGCCGATGTCCACCAGGTAATAGTGCTGATCCTTGACTTTTCCGGATTTTTCCGGGTCGGCGCAGGCCACGATGAGCACCGGGGCCGTGGCTACCGCCTTCTGGGCGGGGTTCTTCTCTAGGGTGGCGGAGATGGCCTCCCGGGTAGCCCCGGCGCGGACCACGATGTAGGTCCAGCACTGCATGTTGGCCCAGGAGGGGGCCAGGCGCGCGGCTTCCAGGACGGCCTGCAGTTTTTCCTCCTCCACCGGGCGGTCGCCGTACCTGCGGATGCTCCTCCTCTCCTCGAAGACCCTCATCACCATGTCCTCATCGCCTCCCTCTCGTTTTCCCGTTCCTGCGGACCGAAGGCGTGCACCTATGAATCTAACACATGTGCGGGCAGGGCCGTAGGTTTTGCATGCCGTACCCGGAGGCGATGCGGGGCGGCGCTGCTGCCGCGGCGGGAAGCTTCCGGCGAGAGCGGCAAAGGCGCTGCGCGTCGAGTGCGTCCCCGGCGCGGGCTGGGGTGATAAAGCCACGGTTGGTATACAATTACACTTGTTTTCCGGAAGGGATTTTTCGGAGGCCAGGCGTTTTCAGGTCCGAGGTCGCAGCGCTGGTGGAGGGGCGCTGCCGCGACCGAACGCGAGGGTTCAAAGGAGGAGGAGATGCTGCCCAGGGTACCCGTGCAGCCCCGCCACATAGAGCAGTACCGAGGCCTCGCCGACCAGGAGGTGCTGGACGAGATCCGGACGCTGGCCCGTTCCCTGAAGGGGGCGAGGGTGGTGCACATCAACAGCACGGCCCACGGGGGAGGGGTGGCGGAGATGCTCTACACCCTGGTGCCCCTGATGGAGAGCGTGGGGCTCGACGCGGAATGGCGTCTCATCCACGGGGACCAGGATTTCTTCACCATTACCAAGTTGTTCCATAACGCCCTGCAGGGGATGGAGATACCCATCACCGATGAGATGAAGATAAAATACCTATCCGTGTGCGAGGAGAACGCCTCCCGCTTCGAGGGGGAATACGATTTCGTCATCGTGCACGACCCTCAGCCCTGCGCCATGATCGCCGCCCTGGAGGGCACCGTTTACCGCAAGGCCAGGTGGATATGGAGGTGCCACATCGACTCCACCTTCGCCCGGGAGGATGCCTGGAGCTTCCTCAAGGCCTACATCGACCGTTACGACGCCGCCGTCTTCACCATGAAGGATTACGTGAAGTCTCCCTTGGCTGTGCCCCACGTGGCCTTCATCATGCCCTCCATAGACCCTCTCAGCGCCAAGAACATCATCCCGGAGAAGCGGGTGCAGTCGGATATCGCGCGGCGCTACGGGGTGGACGAGAACCGACCCATCATGCTCCAGGTGTCACGCTTCGACCCCTGGAAGGACCCCCTCGGGCTGGTGGACTGCTACCGCGAGGTCAAGAGGAGGCATCCCGACGTGCAGCTGGTCTACCTGGCCTCCATGGCCGACGATGACCCGGAGGGGTGGCACTATTACCAGAAGACCTTCGAGTACAGCGCCGGGGACCCGGACATCTTCCTCCTCTCCAACCAGCAGGGGGTGGGGAACGTGGAGGTGAGCGCCTTCCAGGCCATGGCCACCGTGGTGCTCCAGAAGTCCCTGCGGGAGGGCTTCGGGCTGACGGTTACCGAGGCCATGTGGAAGCGGAAGCCGGTGGTAGCCGGACGCGTGGGGGGCATCCTGCTCCAGGTGGAGGACGGGGTGAACGGTTTCCTGGTGGACCGCATCGAGGAGGCGGCGGAGAAGGTCTGCCTTCTCCTGGAGAACCCCGATACCGCCCGGCGCATGGGCGACGCGGGCCACGAGAAGGTGAGGCGGAATTTCCTGTGCACCCGGCACCTCCTGGACTACCTGAGGCTTTTCCGCCGTCTGACCTCATGACGGGGGCTAAGAGGCCGATATATACCGGGGGAAGGACGGCGGAAGGAGGCAAGTCGGTGGGCGGGGAGCGGCACGGGTGAACATGAGGTCGGCGGGAAGCGGGGTCCGGCCGCTCAAGACACGTCCGGAAGACGGGTAATGGGAAGAGTTGGAAGCGGACGCGCGATAGGCGGGAAGAAGGACGGAGGGAAGAAGGACGGAGGGAAGGACCGGACGGCGGCCGGTTTATGCCGGGTGGAGGAAAGCCGGTGAGGCGGGAAGAGGGGCGGCGTTGTATTCGGGAATGAACGGCAGGGAGATCATCGTCTTCGAGAAGGTGAACAAGGTCTACTCCCTGGGGGAGACGGAGGTAAGGGCCCTCCAGGACGTGGACCTGGTCATCCGGGAGGGGGAATTCGTGGTCATCCTGGGCCCCAGCGGTTCCGGGAAGACCACCCTCCTCAACCTCATCGGGGGTATGGACACGGTGAGCAGCGGGCGCCTGGTGGTCAACGGTCGGGACATCTCCGGGCTGGACGTGAAGAGCCTCACCGACTACCGGCGTACCCAGATAGGTTTCATCTTCCAGTTCTTCAACCTCATCCCCACCCTGACCGCCCTGGAGAACGTGGAGTTCGCCCTGGAGCTGGTCTCGGACAACACCAGGGACAAGGCCAGGAAGGCCCTGGAGATGGTGGGGCTGGGAGAGCGTACCAACCATTTCCCCAGCCAGCTTTCGGGAGGGGAACAGCAAAGGGTGGCCATTGCCAGGGCCATGGTCAAGGATCCGCCCATCCTCCTCTGCGACGAGCCCACCGGGGAACTGGATTACGAGACGGGGAAGAACGTGCTGCGCGTCATGCAGGAGATCAACCGGGAGAAGGGGCAGACCATCATCCTGGTGACCCACAACTCGGCCATCGCGGAGATGTCCCACCGGACGATACGCCTGCACAGCGGGCGCATCGCGGAGATCATCGAGACGGAAAACCCCAAGGACGCCATGGAGCTCACCTGGTAACTCGACGGCCGGGCCGGGATCGCGTCCTCAATCCACTACGAGCTCCGTGAGGAGGTCGAGCAGTCCCTCGGGTCCCTGCACGGTCAGATCGGCCACCGCCTCCAACTCCACCGGCGTCTCTTCGGAAAGGACGGCCACAGCCACCCCCTCGAAGCCACCCTCCCGCATCAGGTGGCGCAGGCCCCGGAAACCGTCCACGTCCGTCAGGTCGTCGCCGGCGAAGAGGCCGCGGCGCAACTTCCAGCCCCGGGCCAGCCGGATGATCACCGTGCCCTTGTCGATCTCCACCGGCGGCCGTATCTCCACCGACCTGCGCCCCCGCCTCACCCGCAACCCCAGTCTGAGGGCCAGCCCCTCGGCCAGGCGCACCGCTTGTTCCTCGCTCCGGGGGGCTTCCCGGAAATGCAGGGTGAGGGAGGCCACCTTATCCTCCAGGGTCACCCCGGGCAGCCCGGGCAGGACCTCCCGGATCTCCCCGCGGGCTCGGTCCAGGATCGGAAGGTAGGGCAGTATTTCCGAATCCAGGCGCGGCTCGTCTCCCTCCAGCCACTCCATGCCGTGGATTCCCACGTAGTGGACATGGGGCATTCCCACCAGGGAGGCCACGTCGGCGGCCCGCCTGCCGGAGAGAATGCACAGGGGGTAGTGCCTGGCCAGCCTGGGGAGGAGCTCGGCCGCCCGGGGATGGAGGACGGCGCCGCCGGGGGAGGGAGCGATGTCGCTTATGGTCCCGTCGAAGTCCAGGAATATCCCGCTGTGGCGGGGGTCGTTCCGGAAATCTCTCGTCCAGGTGGATTCCATGTCCCTCCTCCGTCGTTCCGACTCTGAGCAGTGCCCGTGGCCCGGGATCACCTCCACGAGGGAGCGGGGCGGGAACTACGGGCCTGGAGTCCGTCAACCTCGATTTTTCCCTGATGGTATATATCGACGCCCGCCGGCGCAACGCCTCCGGGGTTGGAAGTGCTCTTGCAGGGGGAAGTTCGAGCCCCGGGAGCTGGGGGCATGGATGAAGATGGCCCTCACGGGGCGAGGCAAGGCGCGGGGGATGTCCTCCGTGGCCACCTTAAGCGTTATCCTATCCACCGGACCGTCGCCTGCGTACTAGGCTGCGCCGGGTGGAGCCCGGAAGGGGAAGGGGTTGCAGGACCTCTCCGTACAGCACCGCCCGTGGGTTTTCCCGAAGCAGGACGTCTGCCGCCCCCTCCCCCAGCAGCCCCCGGACCTTCTTCCAGGCCTCGGAAAGGTCGGGATGCCTTTCCACGGCCCGGTGGGCGTCGGAGGCCATCAGCCTGGCCAGGCCCTCACGCAAAAGAGCGGTTGCCACGCGCCGGGCGGTGCGCCCGTAGGTTCCCAGGAGGGAGCCCGAATTCACCTGCAGTTCCACTCCCCTGTCCACCAAGTCCCGCAGCAGGGCCAGGTCGTCCGCCAGGCGGCGGTTGCGTTCCGGGTGGGCCAGGATGGGTGTGCAGCCGTGAAGCTGGAGCCGGAAGATGGTTTCCTCCGCGCCCACGGGAACGTCCATGAGAGGTAAATCGACCAGGAGAGACCTGCCGTTTCCGGCCAGGGCAGCCTTTTTGCCGCCTCCCCCCGGCGAGGCGGTAGAGCCCCGCGTTCAGGCGTATCTCCGCCCCGGGGAGCAGCTCCAGGCCCAGCCCCTCGAGTTCCAGTTTCTTCCTGTACTTCTCCACCAGGGGAGGGATTAAATCCCATGGCGTGGACCTCTCCTCCAGGTCCCAGTGGGGAGTGGCCACCATGATCCCCGTGCCTCCCTCCAGGGCCACCCGGGCCATGGCCAGGAATTCTTCCTCTTCAGCTGCGCCGTCGTCCAGGCCCGGCAGGATGTGGCAGTGGAGGTCAATGAAGGCCAAGCCCTACCTCCGTAGGTTTTGGCGGTACCACTCCACGGTGCGGGCCAGTCCCTCGGAAAGAGGTGTACGGGGCTTCCACCCCAGGAGCTCGCCGGCCTTCTCCGCCTTGAGGGCGATGCGGGAAAGCTCCCCCTGGCGCGGGGGCGCGTATTCCGGTTCCCCCTCGAAGTCCAGGATGTCCGCCAGCATGCGGTAGAGCTGGTTGACCGAGGTCTCCACCCCGGTTCCCAGGTTGATGAACTCGCCGTCCCCCCTGGTCAGCGCCGCCCGGTAGGCCTCCACCACGTCCTCCACGAAGACGAAATCCCGGGTCTGTTCCCCGTCGCCGTAAATGACCGGCGCCTCGCCGGCCAGCATGCGGCCAATGAAGATGGCCACCACGCCGGCCTCACCGAAAGGATTCTGGCGTGGCCCGTAGACGTTGGCCGGGGCCAGGGTGCAATAGGAGAGCCCGTGGGCGCGCTGGTAATAACGCAGGTATTCCTCGGCCACGTTCTTGCTCACCCCGTAGGGAGAGTCGGGGTGCCGCGGCGCGTCCTCGGAGACGGGCAGCGACTCGGGTTCCCCGTACACGCAACCACCGGAGCTGGTGTTGATGAACCGCCTCACGCCGTTCTTCACCGCCAGCTGGAGCACGTTGATGGTCCCCAGCACGTTGACCTCCGCGTCCATAACCGGGTTCCTCACCGAGACCCTCACGTCCGGCTGGGCGGCGAGGTGGATGACCACCTCCTGTTCGCGGTTCCGGAAGGCCGCCAGCAGGGAATCGTCGCGGATGTCGGTGTGGAAGAAGGCGAAGCGGTTTTCCCGTGCCGCTTCCTTAACGTTATACAGGTTCTCGAACTTCCCGGTGGAAAGATTATCCACTACGGTCACCGTATGTCCGTCCCGAAGGAGGGCGTCCACCAGGTTGGAACCTATGAAGCCGGCTCCTCCCGTTACCAGGATGCGCACCGGGCTCACCTCCTCATGGAATATGTTACCATGTTGCCGTCACGGTACCTCCCGTTTGCCGGGATCCCCGGCCGGAACCACCGATCCCTTGCCCTTCTGTATCACGCGGGGCGGCCAGAGGTCCGCGCATCCCACCCCTCGCTTCCTCCGGTGGAGGCGCCCCTCGCCGCGAGCCCCCGGCGCCGCGGGCGTGGAACCCGGCCGCCCCGGCCTTACCGTTGCGCCTCCGCGTTCTCGTACACGGAGTCGATGATCGACCAGAAGAGGGGGCGCACGGACCGGTACTCGTCGTAGGGCGCGCGACCCTCGAAGCGGAAACAGTAATTCCCGCCCACCACGTAGCAGAGGATGAAGGCCGTCCTTTCCCCCAGGAGATTAGCCTCGAACTCCAGGTAAAAGGCGGGCATGTCCCCGGCCCGGGTATAGGTGAAGAGCTCGGCCTCCGTATCCTGGACGGTGCCGCCGAGGGAGCGCACCTGCTCTTCCGCTTCCCCTTCCAAGTACTCGCGGATGCCCTCCAGGCCTCCCACGGTGACCACGGGATCCAGGACCAGGACCTTGACTTCCATAAATTTCCTGGAAGTCAGGACCACGCGCAGGGCGGCCAGCTCGTCGCCGGCAGGAAAGCCCTGTTCCAGGTTCCAGTCCTCCGGGTAGGTGAGACCGAAGCCCAGCTCGGGGTGGTGAAAGCTGGCCGTGTTCTCCTGCGTCTCCTCCGCCGTCTCGCTTCCCTCGCGGTTCCCGCTCACCGTCCGGTAGACCAGGAAGACGGCACCGGCGAGGACGGCAAGGGCGGCGGACAGGAGCAGGAAGACGGCCAGGTAGAACCAGGGGCTGCGGTGCCGGGGCAGGACGATATCCTCCTCCGGCTCCTGGCGAAGGAAGCTTTCCACCAGGCCGTCCTGGGAAAGCGGCGTGCCGCACAACCCGCAGAACTTAGCCCTGTCCGGCTGGTAGGTTCCGCATTCCGGGCAGATCAACTCCTATACCTCCACCACTTCCTGCCGTGTACCTGCTCGTCTTGTCGCTTCGTCATGCTTTACCTGTCCCCGTCCCGTTTCCCGTCCCTCATCCCTTGCTTGAACAGGGGAAACGCAGCGCGGGGACCTCTCCTCTCGCCGCACGTTCACCCACTCATCCCGGGTGCCGCGCCCGCGTCGACGCCTCGCCGTCCCCTACCCGCTCGGGTCGTTTTCCGTTCCCCTCCTCTCGCGCCTGCCCCCGGGATGAGGATGCCGGGGCAGCCTTCCCTCCGGCCCATAAATACTTCTACTCCCACCGACCCTTCGCCTTCGTCCGCCGTCGAGGCGGCGCGTAAAGGTAGCGGTCACGTCCTGTCCGGAGATCACACCGCTTTACGCTTCATATCATATAAGACGCGGCCTGGCCACATGCTGGGCAGCTCCGGCGCCTGGTCCGGCCGGGCTGAGCCGTCGGACTTCAGCGCGGGTAGTTGAAATAGGTGGAGCGCTCCACGAGGATGGGGCCGTCGGCCGTCACCACCACGGAGAACTCCGTCCCTTCCAACCCGGGGATCTGGTTAACCTTGAGGGTCCCCCGGCTGCGGGGTCCGAGGGCGATTTCCTCGCGGATTTCCGTGCCGTCCGGCTTGAGGAAGGAAACGTCGGCGGTGACGGCGGAATCGCCGGGGTTCTGGAAGAGGAGATAGGTCTCGAAGAAGGGGGAGGTGTAACCCTCCGCCAGGAAGTGCCGGGAGGAAGCTTGCGTCCTGCCCGTCTCCGCGTGTCCGCCGGGGCATTCCGGGTACCCGAAGTACATGGCCCTCTCCGCCACCACCGGGCGGTCGGAGGTCACCCGCGCCGACACCTCGGTGTTCTCCAGGCCGGGGATGGAATCCACTCCCACCGTGAGCCGGCTGTGGGGCGAGGCCAGGTACTCCCGCCCCTCCACCCTCCCGTCGGGGAGCATGAAGTCCAGTTCCACCCGGGCGGCCTCCTCCCCGGGGTTGAGGATGAGGATGTACTCGTCGAAGCCCGCCCCGGTGAACCCCTCGGCGAAGTACCACTGCGTGGAGGCCTCGGAAACGCCGGTGCAGGCATGGCCGTCGTCACCGGAGGGATACCCGAAGTACATGGCCCTCTCCGCCACCACCGGGCGGTCGGAGGTCACCCGCGCCGACACCTCGGTGTTCTCCAGGCCGGGGATGGAATCCACTCCCACCGTGAGCCGGCTGTGGGGCGAGGCCAGGTACTCCCGCCCCTCCACCCTCCCGTCGGGGAGCATGAAGTCCAGTTCCACCCGGGCGGCCTCCTCCCCGGGGTTGAGGATGAGGATGTACTCGTCGAAGCCCGCCCCGGTGAACCCCTCGGCGAAGTACCACTGCGTGGACGGGGAGGGTGAGCCAACGGCGGCGTGTCCTCCCGTCCTGCCCAGGTAATCGAAGTACATGGCCCTCTCCGCCACCACCGGGCGGTCGGAGGTCACCCGCGCCGACACCTCGGTGTTCTCCAGGCCGGGGATGGAATCCACTCCCACCGTGAGCCGGCTGTGGGGCGAGGCCAGGTACTCCCGCCCCTCCACCCTCCCGTCGGGGAGCATGAAGTCCAGTTCCACCCGGGCGGCCTCCTCCCCGGGGTTGAGGATGAGGATGTACTCGTCGAAGCCCGCCCCGGTGAACCCCTCGGCGAAGTACCACTCCTGGGAGGGACTGTCGACGCTGGCCGCAACATGGCCGCCCCGGACGGGCGGAGGGGGCGGCTGGAAGCGACCCGGGATGATGGACAGGGGCGTCCCGTCGGGGGCCCAGTAATAGGGGATGTGGGCCAGTCGGGGGTCCAGCCTCACGCAACCGTTCGAGGCGGGGCGCCCCAGGCTGGAATAATCTCCCTGCACCCCGTTGTACACTGGCCAGGCGTGGATGGCGTAGTCCTCGTAGAAGCCCATCCAGTAGTAGCAGACCGTGCCGGGATACTTAGGGATGGGGTGAACGTAGTCATGGTAGAGGATGCGGAAATTCCCCGTCGGCGTGGGCTTGGAGGCGGTCCCCGTGGAGACCAGGAACACGTAGACCACGCGCCCGTTCTCCAGGCAGTACAGCCTCTGTTCGGCCAGGGATACGACCATGGATTTCCGGATGGTCACGGCGGCCTGGAAGACCTGAGCCTCGGGTACGGCTGAGAGCACGGGGGTGGGTTCGCTCTCCCTTCCCTGCCGGTTCACCGCGGTCACCCGGTAGTAATAGGTAACCCCGTCGGTTAGCCCGGTGTCCACGTAGCCCAGGTAGTTGACGAAGGCGTCGGTGGACCTCACTCCCACCAGCCGGAAGGGACCGCCGGGGCTCTCCGACCTGTACACGCGGTAGGAGGCGATACCCGGCGAGGGGCTTTCCGACCAGCCCAGGTCGACCTTCTGCCCGCCGTCGTCGGGACGGTCGCGGGCCCAGGCGTCCCGGGGGGGCAGGGGGCGGTTCTCCCCGCGGGCGGATGGTACCGGTGCCAGGGTGAGCGCCGGAAGAAGGAGCGCAAGCAGGAGGACCCTCGACGCCGTGGGAAGCGCAGGGCGTGTCCTCCTCCCCGCCCGCGGGCGGGTAGCCCTTATGCGGTAGCTTTCCCTGTTCATGTCCTGCGACTCCGGCTTGCCGTTCTCATGCTCCGACTTTCGACTCGGACGTAACGGGATGGGTCAGGCTAAATTATCGTCCACGCCGGGCCCGGCGACAAGGACCCAGTAACTCCCTTCATCCTGTCAACCTGTGTTTTTCGCCAGGATGACGGGGTGGTCTCTCAACCTTCTTCAACTCAAAAGTGCCTGCAGGGACGAACGGCATCCGTCAGCCGACCAAATCGGTGGCACGCCCTTCACCGCGGCCAAATCGGGGGCCCGGCAACAGGGACCCCCGTCAGCCGGCCAAGGGCAACGTTTAACGAGCATATGACAGTAACTAAACGGCCGGGGAGCGGCGGGGAGAAACCCTGCAACATTATCCGTATTCCCAACCACTTCGAGGGAGATGGTAAAGCGGAAGTGGCCTCCTGCCGATTAATAAACAAGATTTTTTCAAGGTGAGGAAAGGTATGAATCTTGCGGAGCGGGGGAGCGGGTGAGGGAAGACCATGCCCGCAAGGCCGCGCGAGTGGTGTCCGGGCCGGAGGTTAAGCGCAAAAGAATAGCTCCGAGGTGCAGACTTGGCGAGGATAGGGAAGTTCATCGTACGCGATTCGGATATCGACCGCATCAAGCTCGAACTTATCACCTTCTTCAAGGACAATCCCGGAACCGTGGACAGCGCGGAAAGGATCGGGATGCGCCTGGGTAGGTCGAAGGAGGAGGTGGAGAGGTCCCTCGAGGAGCTGACGGAGCGCGGGATATGCTGCCGGCTGGACAGCCGACCGCAGCCCATCTACATGTATTACGCCACGGCGCGCATCCTCAGGCGGCTGGCCGAACTGGCCCCCTACCTGGACTACGAAGTCCAGCTCGAGCTGGTGGAAAAACTGCTGGCCCGGCACGGCGGGACATCCTAAAGTACCTTTCTCCTCCATGTAGCATAGGCGACACCGAAACCTTATCCCGTTCCCTTGATCCTCCCGTAAGAAGCCGCGAACCGAAGGAAGGTATCCCAGATAGAGCACGGACGGCACGTGTAACCCTGGTGATACCGGGCTGCTGCCGGTGCTTTGCGCAACGCGCTTCTCGGCATACTTCATCGCCGGCAATATCGGGGGATAGAATAGTCCTGTCGCGATCCTGCCGTCCGTACAGGTTGGGTACGGGCGCCGGGGCCGGGATCGGTCCGGGAAGGGGGACGTAAGAGCATGGCGGAAGGCGGCCGGGGCAGGCTCTACCTGGTGGGCACCCCCATTGGGAACCTCGAGGACATCACCCTCCGGGCCCTGCGCGTGCTGCGCGAGGCCGACCTCATAGCCGCCGAGGACACCCGGCGGGCCCGCAAGCTCCTCAGCCGGTACGACATCCACACCCCCCTCACCTCCTACCACGGGCACAACGAGCGGGAGAAGGCGGAGGCCGTGGCCCGGGAGGTGGAGGCGGGAAAGAAGGTGGCCCTGGTGAGCGACGCCGGTATGCCCGGGGTCGCGGACCCAGGCTTCCGGGCCGTGGAGGAGTGCGTCCGGCGAGGCCTGGAGGTGGAGGTGGTCCCAGGCCCCAGTTCCCTGACCGCGGCCCTGGCCCTTTCCGGACTGCCCCTCGCGCGATTCCGCTACGAGGGATTCCTGCCTCCGGCCAGGACGAGGAGACGTTCGCGCCTGATGAGCCTGCTGGGCGAGGGGGAAGCCGTGGTCCTCTACGAGGCTCCCCACCGCATCCTGGACACCATGAGCGACATAGCGGAGCTGGCTCCCGAAAGGCAGGTGGTCCTCGCTCGCGAGCTGACCAAGCTTCACGAGGAGGTTCTACGGGGCACGGCGGATGAGCTCCTCGAAGCCCTGCGCGAGCGGAGGCCCCGGGGCGAGTTCGTCCTGGTGTTGGCCCCGGGAAAGGAGGGGGAAGCACCGCCCCTGGCGCAGCTGGCGGACGAGGTTTCTGCCCTGGTTCTGTCGGGGGAGCCCACCCGAGAGGCGGTGAGGGCGGTGGCCCAGAGACACGGCGTCTCCCAGAGGGACGTCTACCGCGCCTGGCTGGAGCGCAGGGAGGGGAGGTGGCGAACCGATTGAATCCTCCCCCTGGAGTCATTCCCGGGTGAAGGGGTCGGAAAGGCGTAATTTCTCGAGGGGCACGCCCTTGAGTTCGGCCACCTTGGCGGCGACCAGCACCAGGCGCTCCGGCGTGTTGGGTCTCCCCCGGTAGGGATGGGGTGAGAGGAAGGGGCAGTCGGTCTCGATGAGCAGCCGTTCTAGGGGGATCCGGCGTACCACCTCCTGCAGCCTGGCGGCGTTGTGGAAGGTCACCGGCCCGGCCACGGAGATGTACCCTCCCAGGTCCAGGATGGCCCGGGCCATCCCCAGGTCCCCGGAGAAGCAGTGCATGACCAGACGGCCCTCGAAGGGGGCGTACTCCTCGAGGATACGCAGGGTCTCCGCGTGGGCCTCCCGGTCGTGCACCACCACCGGCAGGGCCAGCTCGCACGCCAGTTCGAGCTGGGTGCGGAAGGCGCGTTCCTGGTCGGAGCGGGCTGACAGGTTGCGGTAGAAATCGAGGCCGGTCTCGCCGATGCCCACCACCGCGGGGTGCGCGGCCAGGCGCTTCAGCTCCCGCAGGGTCTCCCGGTCCAGGTTCCCGGCTTCGTGGGGATGGACGCCGACCACGGCGCGGACATCGGGGTGGACGCGGGCCATCTCCACCGCCTTCCGGCTGGAATCCAGGTTGATGCCCACGGTGACCACCCCGGCCACTCCCGCCTCGCGGGCCTGGTGCAGGGCCTTGCCCACCTCCTCCTCGAGGAGGTCCAGGTGGGCGTGGGTATCCACCAGGAAGAGGCCGCGGTGCCGCTCTCCCTCCCGGAGAGGACCGTCCGGGTCTGCCGGCGTTCCCGGTCTCCTGCCCGGTGCACTCATTTCTTGCGGGGGAAGAGGGGCGCTCCCTTGGAGACCTTCTGCCCGGGCGGGAAGAGCCCCCAGGCGGCGGCCTCCGGGAGGTGGTGGGTGTGGATGGAATCGGTGAAGCCCAGGCGTTGCCAGATGCCCTCGCCGGTGACCGGGAGGAAGGGGACAACCAGGAAGGCGGTCAGCCTCACCGCCTCAACCATGTTGTAGAGAACGGTGTCCAGCCTCCCGGACAGCGCGGGATCCTTGGCCAGGTCCCAGGCGGCGGTCTCGTCCACGTAGCGGTTGATGGCTGCCAGATAATTCCAGATGGCCTGCAGGGCCTCGTTGAAGGCCAGCCGCTCCATGCTCCGGTCGACCTCCGGGAAGACACGGGCGGCGCTCTCGCGCAGCGCGGCGTCCGGCTCCTCCTCCCGGCCCGAGGGCTCCGGGACCTCCCCGCCGCGGTAGCGTTCCACCATGGCCAGCACCCGGCTGACCATGTTCCCCAGGGAGTTGGCCAGGTCGGCGTTGTAGCGCCCGGTCATGTTCTCGCGGGAGAAGTTGCCGTCGTACCCGAAGGAGAACTCCCGCAGGAAGTAATAGCGGTAGGCGTCCACCCCGTACTCGTCGATGAGCTCGTGGGGGCTGATGACGTTGCCCTTGGACTTGGACATCTTCTCCCCCTCCACGGTCAGCCACCCATGGGCGAAGACCTGGCGGGGCAGGGGCAGGTCGGCGGCCATGAGCATGGCCGGCCAGACGATGGCGTGGAAGCGGAGGATCTCCTTGCCGATGAGGTGGACGTCGGCGGGCCAGGTGCGCCGGAAGCGTTCCTCGTCCAGACCGTAATCGATGGCGCTGATGTAGTTGAGCAGGGCGTCGAACCACACGTACATGACCTGGCTCTCGTCGAAGGGCAGGGGTATCCCCCAGGTTATGGTCTTCCGGCTGATGCTCTGGTCGGTGAGTCCCTGCTTGATGAAGCTGATGACCTCGTTGCGCCTGATCTCCGGCTGCACGAACTCGGGGTGGGACTCGATGTGGGCCAGTAGCCGGTCGGCGTAGGCGGAAAGCCGGAAGAAGTAGTTCTCTTCCTGGACTATCTCTACCTCCCGCCCGCACTGAGGACACTTCCCGTCCACCAGCTGTGAGGGCAGCCAGAAGGACTCGTCGGGTACGCAGTACCAGCCCTCGTAGGTGTCCAGGTAGATGTCCCCTTTGTCGTAGAGGAGCTGGATGAATTTGCGGGCCACCTCCACGTGCTTGGGGTCGGTGGTGCGGATGAAGTAGTCGTTGCTTATGTTCAGGCGCTCCCAGACCTCGGTGAAGTGCACCACCATGCGGTCCGCCCACTCCTGGGGGGACACGCCGTGGCGCTCCGCGGCGCGAGCCACGTGCTGGCCGTGCTCATCGGTGCCGGTGAGGAAGAAGACCTCCTCGCCCCTCAGGCGGTGGTACCGGGCTAGGGCGTCGGCGGCCACCGTGGTGTAGGCGGTGCCGATGTGAGGCATATCGTTGACGTAATAAATGGGCGTGGTCACGTAGTACGATTTGTTCATTTTTTCCTTCCCATGCAAAAAAAGGTAAAATTTTCTTGACATCCTTTTCTGGACGTTCATATAATTATAAGCCTGGAATGAGCGGCTGTTGTCAAGGATAAAGATGGTAAGAACCCGGCTTCGAGGGCCGGGAGTACGAGGAAAGGGTGGGCGAGACATGAAGGCGACGGGTATCGTTAGGAAGATCGACGAGCTGGGGAGGATAGTCATCCCCATGGAGCTGCGCAGGACCCTGGACATCAAGGAGCGTGACCCCATCGAGATCTTCGTCGACGGGGAGAAGATCGTCCTGGTCAAGTACAAGCCGGGCTGCGTGCTTTGCGGGAGTGCGGAGAACCTGCGCACCTTCAAGGGGAACCGCGTCTGCCAGAAGTGCATCAACGAGCTGAAGCGCAAGTAGGCTGATCCCATCGTTTACACGAGAGCGGGCGAAAGGCCCGCTCTTTGCTTCCGTGTGTTCCAAGTCGATGTAGTCGGCGAAGGGTGGCATGGCGGGATTTCCCGTCTTGAATCCTCGGACAATCCGTGCCCCGTCGCCGGTTGGCCCCGGGCGGGAGCGAGGTCCCTGCCCGGGTGGGTGGGCGGTCTCCCTTCCTTCTGGACCACCCGTGCGGCGGAACGGTGTCCCTCCTGCCGGCTCAAGGGTTCAGGAGGTGGTGGAGGTCCAGGAGATAGCGAAGGGAGAGCTCCTCGGCGCGGGCGGTGGGTGGAAGGCCCAGTTCCCGCAGGGCGGAGGCCACCGCCTCCCTCGTTCGGTAGGGCCGCCTGCCTCCTCCCAGGGCATTTACCAACATTTTCCTCCTGGCGGAGAAGCAGGCGTCCAGGAAAAGGAAGAAGGAATGGACGTCTCCCGTTCCGGCTTCCGGGTCCGTCCTCTCCAGGCGCAGGACGGTGGATCCCACACGGGGCGGGGGAAGAAAGACGGTGGGCGCCACCTGGGCTAGGCGGCGCAGCCGGGCCAGGAACTGCATCTTCACCGATACCGCACCGTAGGAGGGTTCTCCCGGAGCAGCGAGGTAACGGTCGGCGAGCTCCCGCTGCACGGTGACCACCAGGAGCTTTGCCTGCGGGAGCTCCCGCATTATGCGGAGCAGGAGCGGGGTGGCGACGTTGTAGGGTAGGTTGGAAACCACCTTCACCGCCTCGTGGGGGGAGAAGAGCCCGGCCAAGTCGATGCGCATGGCGTCGCCGCCCACGGTCAGGAGGTTGGGCCGTCCCCCGAGGAGGTCGTCCAGCACCGCCTTCAGCCGCGGGTCCACCTCCACGGCCACCACCCGGCCGGCGCGTTCGCAGAGCTCCTCGGTGAGGGTGCCGATGCCGGGCCCTATCTCCAGGACGGCGTCGCCGGGACCGAGCTCGGCCCCCTCCAGCATGCGACGCAGCACGTTGGCGTCGACCAGGAAGTGCTGCCCCAGGGATCGGCTGAGGCGGATGCCGTATCGCTCCAGTATCTCCGCCACCACGCTCGGCTTGGTAAGTTCTCCCATGTCCACCTCTCCCGTGTCCACCTATCCCGGCGGGGCCGAAAAACGTCCCTTCGCCCCGGGAGCAGGTCCTGTGATCGGTCATCTCCTCCCGCCCGGACGTGGCCGTTGAGGCCCCACTGCGGGATCCGGGTGGAGAAGACCGTCTCACCACGGCTTTGGCCGAAGGGCATCTACCTGCTGCGGTTCCCGGTGATGCGCGCGGGGATTACCCACGGCCCCGGCATCCCCGCCGCTCCTGCCATCATGATAAACCAGGCCGGCATGGTCGTCCTCGTGGTTTCCGCCTTCATCCCGATGGCCAATCCATAAGTTACCGGTTTTCCAAACTTCCTTGGAAGATCGGGAGCATCGGTAGCGGTGTTAAGATAAATGGGAGACGGACCGGCGGGAGAGGATGGACGGCTTGCTCAGGAAGGCCCTGCTCAAGGCCCCGGCCAAGATAAACCTTTATCTCGAGGTGGGCCCGCGTCGCGCGGACGGCTACCACCGGGTGCGGACCGTGCTGCAGGCGGTGGAATGGTTCGACCTGGTGGAGCTGGAGGTGGAGCCGGGAGGGCGCGGCATATCCCTGGAGGTGGAGGGGGAGGCCCCGACCGGGGAGGACAACCTCTGCCACCGCGCCGCGGAGCTCTTCCTGGAGGCCGCCGGGATATCCGCTGGGGTGAGGATAAAGCTGACCAAGGACATACCCGTGGCGGCGGGCCTGGGTGGCGGGAGCTCCGACGCCGCCGCCGTGCTGCGCGGCCTGGATTACCTGACCGGAGCTGGGCTCGGGGGAGAAAACCTCTTCCGCCTGGCTTCGCGCCTGGGTTCGGATGTTCCATTCTTCCTTCTCGGAGGGACGGTCCTGGGGGAGGGCAGGGGGGAGGTGGTAACCCCCGCGGTGCAGGCGCCATCGTTGCCGGTGGTGCTGGCCAACCCCGGGAAGGGGCTTTCCACCGCGGAGGTCTACCGGCGTTTCGACCTCCTCCCCGCCGGGGAACCGCCGGCCGGAGGACCGCGATCCCTCCTGGATTCCCTGGCCGCGGGGGATGTGGGAGGCGTGGCGGCGCACCTCTACAACGCCCTCCAGGAGGCGGCCTGCGCGCTGCTTCCGGAGCTGGCTGGAATCTTGATAGCCGCGCGCCGGACCGGGGCGCCTGGGGTGTTGCTGAGCGGGAGCGGGCCCACGGTCTTCATGCTCGCCTCCGGGCCCGAAGAGGCCGAGCTCATCGCCTCCCGCATCAGGGAGGCGGCGCCGGTGGTGAGGGTAACCAGGTTCTGCAGCCATGGAGTGGTCCTGGAGGAGTGGGGGTCGTGAGGGCGGAAAGGGGGATATAACCCGGTTTTCTTGAAAACACGGACGGATGAGAATAATATGTTTATAAGTTTTCCCGGCGGTAGACTCATTGGGGGAAGGCAGTGGAGATCACAAGGGTTACCGTGCGCGAGATTGAAATGAACATGGTAAAGGGGATCGCCAGCATCATCATCGACGACTGCTTCGTGGTCCACGACCTCAGGGTAGTGGACGGGGACAGGGGGTATTTCGTGGCCATGCCCTCGCGGAAGCTGCCCAACGGGGATTTCAAGGATATCGCCCATCCCCTCAACGCCGAGACGCGGGAGAAGATACAGAGGGCGGTCCTACACGAGTTTTTCAAGATGAAGAGGGAGAAGGGAGAGCCGGTTCCCGAGGACGCCGTCTGAGGGGCGGGCTTTGATGGGGCGTGGCCAAGCGGTAAGGCAGCGGCCTTTGGAGCCGCGATCGTAGGTTCGAATCCTACCGCCCCAGCCAGGAAAAGAGAGGGCCACGGCCCTCTTTTTTTACCTTGATAGGGCCGGGCCATGGATGCCCGTCCGGGAGACGAGGAGGGCTCTCAGGGCGGGTTCCGTTGACGCGGCGGCTAGGGAGGATTTTCCGCGTCGGGGAAGCCCCTGATTGAGGCCGGCGAGGACGTTCGTTCGTAGATCGCCTTCCTGGGAACGCCGGAGCTGGGGCATGGTTTGGTGTGTCACTGGGTCTCGGATACAATATTGGCGTCGAGAGGAAGGGGGAAAGCGTTGAGCCGCCTGGCACTGGTCCTCGCCGCGGGCGAGGGGACGCGGATGAGATCCGACCGGCCCAAGGTGCTGCACGCCGTGTGCGGCAGGCCCATGGTGGCCTGGGTCCTGGACGCCCTGCAGCCCATCAGGGAGGAGGGCATGCTGGACCGCATCCTGGTGGTGGTGGGAAACGGGGCCCAAGAGGTGGCCTCCGAGGTCGGGGACCGCGCCGAGTGCATCATCCAGGAAGAAAGGAAAGGGACGGGCCATGCGGTGATGATCGCCGCCCCCCACGTACGGGAGGACGAAGTCCTGGTGCTCACCGCCGATTCCCCGCTCATCACCACGGGTACCCTGCGTGCCCTGATACGAAGGCACGAGGAGAGGCGGCCGGCGGCAACCCTCCTGGCCGCGGTGCTGGAGGACCCCACGGGCTACGGGAGGATAAAACGGGACGAACGCGGAACGGTTGTGGGGGTGGTGGAGGAGACGGAGGCCGATGAGAAGGAGAAGGCCATCCGGGAAGTGAACACCTCCACCTATGTCTTCGACTGGGGGCGCCTTTCCGCGGCGCTTCCCCGCCTCCAGCCGGACAACGCCAAGGGGGAGTACTACCTCACCGACGCCCTGGCCCTCCTGGCCCGGGAGGGCGGACTGGAAATATATACCACCCCGGACCCGGAGGAGGTGCTGGGGGTCAACTCCCGGGTTCACCTGGCCAGGGCGGAGGAGATAATGCGCTCCCGCATCAACCGGCGGTGGATGGAGGAGGGAGTGACCATGGAGGACCCCGCCACGGCGTATATAGGCCCCGAGGTGGTCATCGGGCGGGACACCGTCCTCCGTCCCATGGTCATCCTGGAGGGGAAGACGGTGGTGGGGCGCAACTGCCTGCTGGGGCCGGGGGTGCGCATCGTGGACTCCCGCCTGGGTGACGGGGTGACCGTGGAGCAGTCGGTGATCAGGGAGAGCGAGCTGGAGGAGGGGGTGAGCGTGGGCCCCTTCGCCAGCCTGCGGCCGGGCACGGTGCTGCGCGCCGGGTCCAAGGCGGGGACCTTCGTGGAGATCAAGAAGACGGTGGTGGGGAGGAGGAGCAAGGTCCCCCACCTGAGCTACATGGGCGACGCGGAGATAGGGGAGGACGTCAACGTGGGGGCGGGGAGCATCACCTGCAACTACGACGGGATCCGCAAGCACCGCACGGTGATCGGGGACCGGGCCTTCATCGGCAGCGATACCATGTTCGTGGCCCCGGTGCGCATCGGCGAGGGGGCGGTGACCGGGGCCGGCTCCACCATCACCAGGGACGTGCCCCCGGGTGCCCTGGGGGTGGAACGCAGCAAGCAGAGGAACATCCTCGAGTACCGGAAGAGGGCCAGGAAGGAGGAGGCGGAGGGATTTGAAGGAAATAACCCGTAAGAAGCTCATGATCTTCAGCGGAAGGTCCTATCCGGAGCTGGGGCGCCAGATCGCCGGCCATCTGGGGATAAGCCTGGGGAAGGTTGAGTTGAAGACCTTCAGCAACGGGGAGCTTTACGTGCGCTACGAGGAGAGCGTGCGTGGCTCGGACGCTTTCGTCATCCAGACCTGCTCGGAACCCATCAACGATCACCTGATGGAGCTGCTGCTGATGATCGACGCTCTGAAGCGTGCTTCCGCCAAGCGCATCTCGGCCGTGGTCCCCTACTACGGGTATTCCCGGCAGGACAAGAAGACCCTGGCCCGGGAGCCCATAAGCGCTCGCCTGGTGGCGGATATGATTCGCATGGCCGGGGCGGACCGCATCCTGACCATGGACCTGCATGCCGGGCAGATACAGGGTTTCTTCTCCGGGCCCATGGATCACCTCACCGCCGTACCCCTGCTGGCCTCCTACATCTCCCGGAACGTGAGCAACGACGTGGTGGTGGTCTCGCCGGATGCCGGGCGGGTGAAGATGGCCAAGAAGTACGCCGACCATCTCGGGGTTCCCATAGCCATCCTCCACAAGCGGAGGCCGGGGCACAACCAGGCGGAGGTCCTGCACATCGTGGGGGAGGTCAAGGGGAGGACGGCGGTCCTGGTGGACGACATGATCGACACCGCCGGGACCCTGGCCGCTTCGTCCGAGGCCCTGGCGGGGGCCGGTGCGAAGGAGATATACGCCTGCGCCACCCATGGCATCTTCTCCGGCCCGGCCAAGGAGAGGCTGGATAAAAGCCCCCTGAAAAAGGTAGTGGTGACCGACACCCTTCCCATCCCTGAAGAGCGACGCTCGGAGAAGGTGGAGGTGCTCTCCATCGCCTCCATCTTCGCCAACACCATCGCCAGCGTGTTCAAGGACGAATCGGTGAGCGAGCTTTTCGGCGGGGATAACCAGCCCTGACGGCACCTTCCCCGGCGGCGTCGGCAAGCGGGAGGGCTCCTCAACCCCATCCCGCGGGAGTCATTCCTCGAGCGCCCGGAAGAGGCTCTCGGCTTCCTCCTCACCCGACGCGATGCGGTTGGCCAGGTCCTGGACGCGGGCCATCAGCTCGTCCATGCGTCTTAAGGTGGGCATGAGATTGGACGGGTTGTCGGCATAGGGGAATCCTTCCAGCACGGCCCCCGATAGCCCGACGAACTCCCCGTAGAGGGCCAGCACCTCCAGGTTCAGGTCCACCAGGGAGCGCATGGAGTCGGCGTAAGGGGCGAACCTTTCCCCTCCCTCGCCGCGCAGGAGGTCGATCTTTTCCTGCACCGTGCGGAAGGCGGAGGCGGCTTCGGATATGAGGCGCCGGGACTCTTCGATGAGGACCCTGGCCCGGGACTCGAGGGCCTCAGGGTCCTGGGAGCGCAGCAGCTCCTCCATGGCGGATGGAAATTCCTTGACCTCCGCCAGTACCGCCCGGGCGGTGATGTAGCTGGACCGGGTCTCCCGGGCATATTGCCCGGCCCGCGAGGAGCATCCGGCGAGGAGGGCCGCGGTTACGAGCAGCGCGAGGACGAGGATGGCCATGATGGCACCGGGGCGGGCGGGGAAAGTTCCCCTCGGCTTCCCGGTCCTGGATCCCGTCCGTGCGCCCTTCCGACCTTCTATCTTCATCGCCGTGAACCACATGTTGTGGCTCTCACAATCCGTGTTCCCGCGAGTAGGCGTCGGCCGCCTCCGCGGCCTCCGCCCCCCGTCGGAGGAGCCCGGAAATCTCCTCCGTCAGGCGCCCTATCTCCTCCACGTAATAGGAGAGCTGCTCGGCGCTCTCCGCCATGGGTATCACGTCCAGCATGTCGTGGACGGCGTTGAGGAGTTCGCGGTTCAGCCTCACCGCCTCCAACACCGGCTCCACCGCCTCCAGGGCCAGCAGGGCGTAGTCACGGTATTCGTCGGCTCCCTCGGTATCCGCCGCTTCCCGCAGAAGGTCGCGGGCCCGGGAATAACGGGATTCCAGCTCCTCCACGTTCACCAGGGCCATCTCGGCCAGGGATCTGCCTTCCGCCAGGGTGTCCTCGATGGCCGGGTAACGCTGGCCCAGGGAGTTGAACCGCTGGTCAAGCAGGAGGAGGTCCTCGAGGAGCTCCCGTGAGGAGGAGATGATGCGGACCGCCTCCTCCACCTTCTCCGAGGCCTCAGGCGAGGCCTTCCCGCATCCCCCTCCCGGAACCAAGGGCATGACCAGCAGGGCGAAAAGGAGGAGAAAGGTCGCTCGCTTCCTCTTCGGGTCCCGCAACCCGTGCCTCCTTGTCTCTCCATGCCTTTCCGGGTGGAATCTTCTTTGCCCGCGCCCATTTCCCTTCGCCTCCCGGCGCTGTGCGGTCCGGGGGGCGGATGAAGGTTCAGGAGGCGGGACGGGCGTTGAATAGGTTCATGGCCGTGTCCAGGCCGTCCATGATGACCGCTTCCGCCGCCTCCGCCGCCCTTTCGCACCAGGAGAGGAACTCCTCCAGCTCTTCCCCCTTCATCTCTGCCAGGACGTATTCGGCGGGGTCCACCCCCTCGGGCGGCCTCCCCACCCCCACCCGCACGCGGGGGAACTCCCGGGTGCCCAGGTGGTCGATGATGGACTGGACCCCCAGGTGCCCGCCCGAGGAGCCACCCATGCGGATGCGGATGGTTCCGGGCCGGAGGTCGATATCGTCGTGGATAACCAGGATGTTCTGCGGCTCCACGTGAAGCTTGCGCCTCAGCCTGCGTGCCGCCTTCCCGCTGAGGTTCATGTAGGTGAGGGGGCGGGCCAGGAAAACCCGCTCGGTGTAGAAGTCCGCCTCCGCCAGGTCGTATCCCCTTCCCCGCAGGAAGGACGCACCATGGTCGCGAGCCAGCATCTCCACCGCCCAGAACCCCGCGTTGTGGCGGGTCCAGCGATAATGTTCTCCCGGGTTCCCCAGGCCGAGTACCAGAAACATCTCCCTTCCCCATGAAAAGGGGCGGCCGGGCCGCCCTTGCAGGCGATGGTTGGCGATGAAATTATAGGCGAAGGCGCGGCAGTGCCGCCACAAATTCGATGGCCGCAGCCGCGCCTATCCCTATTCTCCGGAAGACTCTCCGGCTTCCGCTTCTCCCTCCTCCCGGGGGGCGGAAGCCTCCGCCTCGGGTCCCTCTTCCTCCGCCGCTACTCCGGCAGCGGCTTCCTCCTCCGGCGCGGTCTCGAAGAGCACCTGTGCCGTCCGGGCCGCTTCCCGCACCCGCTTGGGGGTCACGGCGGCCACTATCTCCTCGGGCTTGTTCAGGTACTTGATGCCCTCCAGGCGGGGCAGGTCTGCCACCCGGAGGCTCTCCTTCAGGTTCAGGTGGGAGACGTCCACCTCGATGAACTCCGGCAGGTCCTTGGGCAGGCACTGCACGCGCACCTCGTAGAGGTAATGGTTGAGTATGCCTCCCGCCTTCACCCCCGCCGCTTCCCCGGTGAAGTGCAGGGACACCGTGGCCTGGAGCTCCTCGTCGGCGTGGACCTTCTGGAGGTCCACGTGAAGGATGTGATCCTTGAGGGGGTCCCTCTGTACCTCCTTCACCAGGACGGTGTGCTCACCGTCCTCCGCGTCCTCCACCCTGAGCTTCACCAGTCCATGGAGGCCTCGCTCCCGGCGCAGTGCTGCCAGGAAGGTCCTTTCCTTCAGGGCTAGGTGGAGCGGCTCGAAGCGGTGTCCGTAAAGGACGGCGGGGATGAGGCCGGAGCGGCGCAGCTTCTTGGCCGCTTCCTTGCCCTTCCCCGTCCTGGTCACGGCGACAAGCTCCGTCTGCATGTCCAACACCTCTTATCCTTGGATGCTCTCCTTTTCTTGGCGCAAACAACTCAACAATTATAGGTAAAGCATATCCACACCGCAACCCGAACAGGCGCCCGCCGGGGTTACAATGGTGGTAGGCCTGGGTGCGACGCACCGAGGCGTGGAAGGCATGTTCGGAAACGCTTCCCGTACCCATGTGAGAGAAAGCACCGCCGGTACGCGGATCGGTGGGTCATCAAAGGACGAGGTCCGCGACCATGGGGCGGGAGGGGCGGAAGGAACCCTCAGCCGGCGCAACCTCCATCAAGATGCGTTGCGGTGGGAGAAACCGGGAAAGCAGCTCCGAAAGGTTGTTGCTGGGGGTGGGGCTGTACCCGCGGTGAGTTGAGGTTTCCCGCAGGGGATGAGAAAGCGGAGACCTGCGGGAAGACGGGTCGCCCCGCTTCGGTCAGGGTAAGGACTGGAGATCGAAGATGTCGGATAACGGGAGGGGAGAGGAGGTCCTGGATCTCCTCCGGGAAGAAGTGGAGCATTCCCTGGAGGGAGTCCAGCAGTTGCAGGTTCCCGGGAAAGGGCGCCTAGTGATACGCGCCACCGAGGAGGTCCACCCCTTCCTTCTGGCCACCCTCTTCCACCGCCTTCCCGGCACCCTCCTGGTCGCCGTTCCGGGCTCGGAGGAGGCGGCGGAGACTGCGGAGTCCCTGCGCCGCATGCTCTCCCCCGGGGAGGTGATGGAGCTTCCCTACCGTGAGCTGGTCATCGCCGAGGAGAGGGGAGAGGACCCCGAGGCCGTATCCCTGCGCGCCAGGGCCTTGGCCGCGCTGCGGGAGGGGCGCCACGTGGCGGTGATATGCGAGGCTCTCGCCCTGGCCCACCCCTTCCCGGGCGGGGAGATTTTCGCCTCACCCGTGCGCCTCCGCGAGGGTGAGGAGACGGACCGCGACCGCGTCCTGGGACGGCTGGCGGACATGGGATACCGCCGGGAATACCTGGTGGAGGGAGGAGGTCAGTTCGCCGTGCGGGGTGGCATCCTGGACGTCTACGACCCGGCGCTGAAGGCACCGGTGCGGGTGGAATGGTTCGGCGACCGGGTGGAGCGTATCCGGTTCTTCGATCCCCAGGACCAGCGCTCACGGGAGGCACTCCGGGAGGTGGAGTTCTTCCCGGTGCGCTCGCTTCCCGGCGAGGCCCAGGCACTGGCAGAAATGCTTGAGCCGGGGAGCGCGCTGGTCTTGGTCCAGCCGCCCTTGCTTCGCCGTCGCTGGCGAAACGCCGACGAGGCCCAAGAGCCTGATTTGGAAGAAATTGCCTCAAGGACCGCACTGGTGGAGCTGGACCCGCTGGCCGGGCCGGCCCATGTTCAGATGCACACCCGGGCCGCGGGCGAGTTCGGCGGCCGGGTGGGTGAATTCCTCCGCGAGCTCAAGTACCTGCTGAAAGAGGGGTTCAGGGTGGTGGTTTTCCTGGAGACGGAAGGTCGCCTGCGGAGGATGCGGGAAGCCATGTTGGAGGAGGGAATTCCGGTGGTTGACGACGGTAGCTCCCCGGCCGAGGGAACGGTCCGCCTGGCCGTAGTGAGCTGGGGACGTGGTTTCCTCCTGCCCGGCCGCGGGCTGGCGCTCTTCACCGACGTGGACCTGTTCGGCCGCCGCAGGGTGAGGGCCGCGGGGGAACGGGTCGCGGGGCGTCCCCTCGAGGGATGGTGGGAGCTGGAGGAAGGCGACTTCGTGGTCCATGTCAACCACGGCATTGCGGTTTACGGGGGGCTGGTGAAGAGGGAAGTGGAGGGGTCGGTACGGGAATACCTCCTCCTTCGGTACGCCGGCGGGGATGCCCTCTACGTGCCCGTCGACCGCATCGACCTGGTCCATCGCTACGTAGGGGCGGAAAAACCGGAGGTCCACCGCCTGTCCGGGCACCACTGGAGGAAGGTTAAGAGACGGGCTCGGGCCTCAGCCCGGGAGATGGCCCTGGACCTCTTGCGCCTCTACGCGGAACGCATGGCCAGCGAGGGCCACGCCTTCGCGCCCGATGACCCCTGGCAGAGAGAACTGGAGGATTCATTTCCCTACGTGGAGACCCCCGACCAGGAGAGGGCCATCCGGGAGGTCAAGGAGGACATGGAAAGGCCCGTGCCCATGGACCGCCTGGTCTACGGGGACGTGGGATTCGGGAAAACGGAGGTGGCGGTGCGCGCCGCCTTCAAGGCGGTCATGGACGGAAAACAGGTCATGGTCCTGGTGCCCACCACCGTGCTGGCCCAGCAGCATTACCGCACCTTCACCCAGCGCTTCCACCCCTTCCCGGTCAGGGTGGAGGTCCTCTCCCGCTTCCGCAGCCCCCGCGAGCAGCGCGAGGTCCTGGAGGCCGTGGCCCGGGGGGAGGTGGACGTGGTCATCGGGACTCACCGGCTGCTGCAGGAGGACGTGCGCCCCGCGGACCTGGGGCTCCTGATCGTGGACGAAGAACACCGCTTCGGCGTGGCCCAGAAGGAGAAGCTGAAGGCCCTGCGGAGGAGCGTGGACGTCCTCACCCTCACCGCCACCCCCATCCCCCGCACCCTCCAGATGGCCCTTTCCGGGATAAGGGACATGAGCGTGATGGATACCCCCATCGAGGACCGGCGCGCGGTGATCACCTCCGTGGGGCCTTACGACGAGCGGATCATCCAGGAAGCCATCCGGAAGGAGCTGGCCAGGGGGGGCCAGGTCTTCTACGTGCACAACCGGGTGCAGAGCATCGAGAGGGCTGCCCGCCGGGTCCGGGAGCTGGTCCCCGAAGCCCGGGTGCTGGTGGGCCATGGGCAGATGCGGGAGAGCCGCCTGGAAAGGGTGATGGAGGATTTCGTGGCCCGCCGCGCCGACGTCCTGGTGTGCACCACCATCGTGGAATCGGGGCTGGACATCCCCAACGTGAACACCCTCATCGTGGACGGCGCCGAGAACCTGGGGCTTTCCCAGCTCTATCACCTGCGGGGGAGGATAGGCCGCGGCGACCGGCAGGCTTACGCCTTCTTCCTCTTCCATCCCGGCGGGCGCATCACCGACGGAGCCGCCCAGAGACTCAAGGTGATACGCGACTTCTCCGAGCTGGGGTCCGGACTGCGGGTAGCCATGAAGGACCTGGAGATACGGGGGGCGGGAAACCTGCTGGGTCCTGAGCAGCACGGCCACGTGGAGGCCGTGGGCTTCGAGCTTTACTGCCGCATGCTGGCCGAGGCGGTGGATGAGCTCCGGGGCGTGAGGAGGCCGCGGGGTTCCAAGGTGGCCATCGACCTGCCCCTGCGGGCCTATATCCCGGAGGATTACATATCCCGTACCTCGCGGCGCCTCGAGGTCTATCGCCGCCTGGGGGAGGCGGAAGGCGAGGAGGAGGTGGAGGCTCTGGCCGGGGAGGTGCGGGACCGCTACGGTCCCCTACCCGTGGAGGTGGAGAACCTCTTCGCCGTGGCCCGCCTGCGCCTTGCCTGCCTGGAGGCGGGGGTACGAGAGGTGGGCCACGAGCGGGACGTTGTGACCATCCGCCTGGGAGCGCGGGGGCCGGTAACCCCGGAAGCCCTTCTGTCCGTGGCCGGGGAAGAGGGCTACCCCTGGAAGAAAGCGCGCTTCCGGGAGGGGCTGCGGGAGGTGGTCCTCTCTTTCCCGGCCGGTTCACAAGCCGGGTCGGAGGCCGGTCATCTGGAAAGTATTGCCAGGTGGCTCAAGGAAGCGGTCTCCCTGGTCCGGGGGGTAAAGGAGTGTGAGAAAGGGAAGGCAGAGTGGAGGGCAGACCCGCGATACCGGGCCAGATCCAGGGGCAGGCGAACCGGACGTCGGATGGAGGGACAGTCGGAAGGTTAAGGAAAAACAACGGGCTTCCGTAAAAGAGGGGGAGGGCCGCGAGCGTGGCGGAAGTTGATGATGATGATATACTAACCCGGCGGAGGACCCTGGGGAAGGGAGAGCCGGATGGACCCGAGGGGAGAACGGGGCAGCCATGAGGATTCGAGCCGGCGCGAGTGGGGCGCGGTGACCGGGGAGCGGCCGGTGGTCCACGTGGTGGGACTGGGTCCGGGCCCCCTTTCGCTGCTCACCGTGGAGGCCTGGGAGGAATTGAGGTCCGCGGACGAGGTCCTCCTTCGCACGGAGAAGCATCCCTGCGTGGCGGAGTTGCGGGAGAGGGGGATCGTCCTGCGCCCCCTGGACTACTGGTACGAGGGTTCCAAGGACTTGGAGGAGGCCTATCGGGGCATCGTCGGCGAAGTGGTGCGCCGCGCAGAGGAGCGCAGGACCGCCTGGTACGCCGTTCCCGGACATCCCCTGGTAGCGGAGCGCACGGTGAAGATGTTGCTGCAGGAGCCGGTGGAGGTACGCCTCCACAACGCGGTGAGCTTCTTCGATGCCGTACTTTCCGCTCTACGCCGTGACGCCCTGGAGGGGGTTCTACTGCTGGACGGGGAGGGCCTTGTGGAGACGGGGGCGCAGAACCTGGACCTCAGGGTGGGTCTGATGCTCGCGCAGGTGGACTCCAGGCTCAAGGCCTCGGAGGTGAAAGCCGTACTCCTGGAGGTCTATCCTCCCCATCACCCCGTCCAGGTGGTCAAGGGAGCGGGAGGTCCCGGGGAGAGGGTGGAGACCATACCCCTGGAGGAGCTGGACCGCGCGGAGAGGTTCGACCACCTGACAACCATCTGGGTGCCCCCCCTGCAGGAGGCGGAGATATTCGACTTCCGCCGCCTGGTGGACATCGTCGCCCGGCTGAGGGGGCCCGGCGGTTGTCCCTGGGACCGCAGACAGACCCACGAGTCGCTGGCCCGTCACATGGTGGAAGAGGCCCACGAGGCGGTGGACGCCATTGGACACCGCGACTGGGACCACCTCTGCGAGGAACTGGGGGACCTCCTCCTCCAAGTGGTCCTGCATGCCCGGCTGGGCGAGGAGGAGGGGACCTTCGACATCGGCGACGTCTTGCGCCTGATAATCGAGAAGCTGGTCCGCCGCCATCCCCACGTCTTCGGGGAGGCGGAGGCCCGGACACCGGAGGAAGTCATCTCCCGCTGGGAGAGGATAAAGGCCGAGGAGCGGGGAGAGCCCTCCTTGCTTGAGGGAATCTCCGAGGGCCTGCCCGCCCTCATCCACGCCTACAAGCTGCAGTCCAGGGCAGCGCGGGTGGGTTTCGACTGGGGAGCCGGCGAGGAGGTCCTGCCCAAGCTGCGGGAGGAGCTGCGGGAGGTGGAGGAGGCCTTGCGCGAGGGCGAGGGTGACCTTGAGGAGGAGCTGGGGGACCTCCTGTTCACCGTGGTCAACATGTGCCGCCACTTCCGGGTGGACCCCGAGATAGCCCTGCGGCGTTCGGCGCGCAAGTTCGCGGCTCGCTTCCGGGCCATGGAGGAAGAATGCCGGCGGCGGGGGCGTCCCCTGGAGGACATGAGCCTGGAGGAGCTCGACTCCCTCTGGGAAGAATCAAAGTAATGGGGTCAGGTCTTGTTTT
The DNA here is from genome assembly GCA_030019255.1 of Actinomycetota bacterium. NCBI lineage: Bacteria > Bacillati > Actinomycetota > Actinomycetota bacterium. The sequence goes on along the minus strand of JASEFK010000008.1, from coordinate 43,473 downwards.
TTGATACCCCCCGAGGTATGCATTGGGCGACGTGTCTCCGAATTGCACCCGAAAGCGTAATCGCGAGGGGATATTCCAAAAACGTCATGGCGAGGAGGCGCGCAGCGCCGACGAAGCAATCCCATGGGGAAATGCGGAGGAGATCGCTTCTTTTATGCTCGCGATGACGTTGTTGGACCGGAGGAGATCGCTTTCTCGCTCCGCTCCTCGCGATGACATTTCCTGCCCTTGTCATGGCGAGGAGGCGCGCAGCGCCGACGAAGCAATCCCATGGGGAAATGCGGAGGAG
>JASEFK010000008.1:0-43090 GCA_030019255.1 Actinomycetota bacterium | reverse complement strand
ATGACGTTGTTGGACCGGAGGAGATCGCTTTCTCGCTCCGCTCCTCGCGATGACATTGAAAGAGGCCTCGAGATGACAATAAGGTATGCCGGCTCAAAGCGCCGAAGATATGAGTGGTAAGTCCCATGGAAAGATAAAGATAGAGCCGCGAGATCGGCAATGGCATCCATAGGCTGGAGGTGGGATCATGGCCACCCTGGGAAGGAAAAAGGGATAGAGTAGGAAAATAAGGGGATGAAAAAGCCGGCTTCCCTCACGATTTCTCCGGTTTAGGAAGAGGGGAACCAAAGGAGGAGAAAAGCTCTCCAAAAATCAGGCGTTATTTCGAGCAGGAAGGCGGGATCAGGAGATGAGAACAACGAGTTCGCGACCAGGTCGTCTCCGGCGTTTTGCGGGCGCGTCGGCCACGGTGGTTCTCGCGGCCGCTCTTTTTATCTTTCCTATGGGCAACGAAAGGGCGTCAGCGCTGCGCGAGACCTACGTATTCGACGGGTCAGGCTGGGGACACGGCGTGGGCATGTGCCAGTACGGGGCCCGGGGAATGGCGGCGGCGGGGTTCAACTATCAGCAGATTCTCACCTATTATTTCCAAGGGACGCAGGTTACCAGCTGGGCCTGCCCTTCCTCCATCCGGGTGGGTCTCCTTGAGGGCATGAGCGAGGTACAGCTGACCGCGGATAGTGGCTCCTTCGTCCTCTTCACCAACCCGGGAGGGGATATACCGGAAGGCAAGATTAGCCAGGGAAGCACCTGGAAGATAAGGCCGAGCGCGGATGGCCGTTTTCTCATCTACCGGCCCGACGGCTCCCTCCTCAACGGGACCTCCTACGGGGGGCCCGTGAACCCCGTCTACGTGAGGGGAGAGGCGGAGGGCAACATACTCCGCCTGCCCCAGAACGGGAACCGCCGCCTGAGCCACCTGACCGCCATCACGCCCCTGGAACTCAACGTGTACGGTTCCCCCTACGCCTTGCGGGCCATCCTCATCTCCTGGTTCGAGACCTACCTGAAGGGGGTGGCCGAGGTGCCGGGGAGCTGGCCCAAGGAGGCGGTGAGAGCCCAGGCGGTAGCGGCCCGATCCTACGCGGTGCGCTTCATGAACAAGCATGCCTCCTCCAACTTCAACCTCTGTGACGAGGTGCACTGCCAGTACTATCAGGGCTATGACAAGGAGAAGGACAGCGGGTGGGTGCAGGCCGTGGACGCCACGGCGGGGAAAGTGCTCACCTACCAGGGACAGGTGGCCCAGTGTTTCTATTCCTCCTCCTGCGGGGGACACACGGACAACAACGAGGACGTGTGGGGCGGAAGCCCCGTGCCCTACCTCAGGGGGATGCCTGACCCCTACTGCATGGATTCCGCCAATCCCTACGCCCACTGGACGGTGACCATGTCCCGTCAGGAGATAGAATCCCGGCTGAACGCCAGTTCCGGTACCTACGTGGGGACTCTCTATTCCATTGATCTCTCCAGCCGTACCCCCAGCGGGAGGGTGAGATGGGCGGTCTTCAACGGCAGCGCCGGAAGGGTCACCGTCTCTGGCGAACAACTGCGTTCCCTCCTCGGCCTGAGAAGCGCCATGGTTCGCCTGCGGTCGGAGAACTTCGATGAGTACGTCCTTTTGGCCAACCCCTCCGGGAGCACGGCCAACGCGGTGGTGAGGATGACCGGCGGCGGAAAAACGGCGGAGGCGGCGGTGGAACTCCCCCCCTTCACCCGCAGGACGATACGGGTCAACGACCACCTGGATGGCGAGGAGGTGGCGGTGCAGGTGGAGGCCGACCGGGATATCGTCGCCGAGAGGGCCATGTATTTCAACTACCGTGGGAGCCTGGACGGCGGCTCCTGCAGCCCGGGAGTCCCCTCGCTTTCCAATAATTGGTATTTAGCCGAGGGGTACACCGCCCTGGCCTTCGATACCTGGATCCTCCTATACAATCCGGGATCGCAAGCCGCCCATGCGGACGTCCGTCTCATGCGTGAAGACGGTTACACCCGGAACCTGGGCCTGGAAATTCCGGCTTCCTCCCGGGTCACCCTGAGCGTGGACGCCCAGGAGGGTTTCTCCGCCTGCGCCTTTTCCACCTCCGTGACCTCGGACCGCCCCCTGGCCGTGGAGCGGGCCATGTACTTCGACAGCCAGGGCAGGAAGGGGGGACACACCGCGGAGGGTTCTCCCGAACTTTCCACGCGCTGGTACTTCGCGGAGGGTTACACTGGGGGAGATTTCGACACCTGGATACTGGTGGGCAACCCTGGAGACCAGCCGGCCACGCTGAGTTTTCACCTGCTTCCCCAGGGCGGGGGAGAGGTGCTTACCGTGAATAAGACCGTTGCCCCCGGTTCACGCCTAACCCTCCACGTGGACGACTATCTCCCCCGCTCGGAGTTGGCGGTAACCCTGGAGAGCGACCGCCCGGTGGTGGCGGAGCGGGCCATGTACTTCAACTATTCCGGCAAGGAGGACGGGAGCTGCGCCATGGGTTCCCGAGAAACGGCGAGCCGCTGGTTCCTGGCGGAAGGTTACACGGGAGGCGAGTTCGACGAGTACGTACTGGTGGGCAACCCTCTCGGAGAGGCGGCGCGGGTGAGGATCTCCCTCTTTACCCAGGGAGGTCTGCAGAAGGAGGTCTACGCCGACCTGGCCCCCCGCTCCCGCTATACCCTGCACGTGGACGATCTTATCCCCTCCGATGACGTCTCCGTTCAGGTGGAGGAGATCAACGGAAAGGGAGTGGTGGTGGAGCGGGCCATGTACTTCGACTACGGGGGGAAGAGGGGCGGCCACGCCTCCCAGGGACTTGCCGGCACCTCCATGCACTGGTATTTCGCCGAAGGCTATACCGGTCCATGAGCAACTCCCCGGCTACCGCGGATATGACCGGGTTACACCTTTGGGGGAAGCATCAGGTTTCCGGCTTGGAACCGGTCAACTCGGAGCGGAGGGGCTGGAGCCGACTTTCATCGGCCATGGACAACTCGAGCACGGCCCGGGTCGCCTCCGGGAAAGCGAGGGTCATTTCCACGGGCAGTATGCGGCCTTTCTTCCTCTTGCGGGCCTCCCCGTAGGTCACCAGGCGCACCCCGTAGACCTGGTCTCCCTGCGTGGAGAGACAGCGCATGGACAGAAGGCGGTCCTCGTCCGGCTTGCGCCAGTTCATCCATTGCACCTGCAGTTCCATTTCCAGGGTGTGCATCCCGGGCGGCAAGGAGGGCAGGTGGGCCTTCCACCTCCCGTTGCCTTCGGATCGGAAGTCCTTCAACACCAGGCTCACGGGTTCTGTCTCGGCCCGGGAATCAAGCGAGATCTTCTCGAATACCAGGCAGTTCCAGGCGCCCTCCGCGGCGGGGCCCAGGCGGCGGTTTATCTCCATCTCCAGGTCTCCCCGGCGCAAGAAGCCCAGGGAGGTGAAGAGGGCCGTCCACCAGTCGAAGCTGGCGGCTATGAGGTGTCCGTGGATGGGGTAGCCTTCGATGTCCCGCACCAGGTGGCGGAAGGAGGCCAGGTCCACGACGTGCTTCCGGTAATAGTTGATGCGATCGGGCTGGATCTTGCCCTCCAGGCATCCGTCCGGTCCATAGGGGTTGGAGCCGTAACAAGGGATGGTGGCCCATACCCAGCGGGAGGTGAGACGCCGCAGTTCCTCCACCACCTGCCGGATCTCCGTGGGCGGGATGTGCTCCAGGACCTCCATGGCCAGCACCAGGTCGAAGTACCCGTCTGGGAAATGGACCTTGCGGTATTCCTCCACCTTGAGGTAGGGCTCCACCTCCGCCGGCGCATCGCTGACGGCGTAATCGCTGATGTCTATTCCCCAGGCCTCCATCCCCTCCCGGCGCAGGGCCAGGACCTGGAATCCCTTGGCGCATCCCACGTCCAGGACCCGCCTGGGCCGAAAGAGGTCACGGACCAATTCCGCCACTTCGCGGAACTCCTCCCGGTAGGTGAGGGCTTCTCCGTAACCGCTTTCCCGCAGGGGATCCTTCTTACGGTCGAAGTAATCCCGGGAATAGAATTCCGGTGTGCGCACCCTATGATAAACCGCCTCCCGAGGCAGGATCCGGAAGAGGGCCTTGCGCAGCCGGCGCCTGAACCACCGCCCAGCGCGGCCGACCAGGCGCCCCGGTCCTCCCGCGCCTTCCCGCCGTACAGCTCGCATTTGGGTAACCTCCTCTTCCATAGGCGGCCCGCGATATCCCCGTCCGCGCCTCCCCCCGGCGCCTTTTGGAAGAGATGTGAGGGCCGGGTGATATTATAATCCATGGCCGCGGCAGGGACGGGTCGAGCCGGGTGGCTTCGGTCGTCCTCCGGGGACGGTAGTGAGGTCCGACATGCGGTCATGATGAAAGGGTCGCGAGCTTTCCTATGGGAAGGAACCGGGCCGGAATAGTCTTCGTGCCGGCGGAGGGAGGAAGGGATGGGAACGGCCTTTGTCTCAGCGGAGCGAGGGAAAGAAAAAGGACCTGTGCGGGGCCGGTGGTGACTTGTGCAGCGGTCCAGTGGTGCATTAACGTCATGTAATCATGAGGGAATATCTTAGGAAGCTGTTCTTCTACCGGGAGCTGCTCTATAACCTCACCATCAAGGAGGTTAAGGTCAAGTACAAGAACTCATTCATCGGGTTCCTGTGGTCCATGGTCAACCCGGTGATGATGCTGGCCGTATACTACGTGGCCTTCGGCATCATCTTCAAGCTGCGGGCCCTCGGGATGAACCGTTACGAGTTCTACCTGCTGGCGGGTATCCTGCCCTGGAACTTCTTCTCCCTTAGCCTCATGCAGTCGGTGAGCGCGGTGGTGAACAACGCCGACCTGGTGAAGAAGGTCTACTTTCCCCGGGAGGTGCTGCCCTTTTCCTACATCGGGGCGGCCTCCTTCCACTTCCTCCTCCAGGAGCTGGTGCTGGTGATCTTTTTACTCCTTTTCCGCGTGCACCTCTCACCCTGGATATTCGCCCTGCCCTTGCTCCTGCTGTTGCAGCTGGTCTTCACGGCCGGGCTTTCCCTCTACCTCTCGGCACTGAACGTTTTCTTCCGGGATATCCAGCACTTCACGGAGATAGCCCTCCTGGCCTGGTTCTGGATTACCCCGGTGGTCTATCCCATTTCCTTCATCCAGGAGAGCTTCCCGGCCTGGGCGGAGAGGATTTACATGCTAAACCCCATGGCCCACATCGTCCTCCTCTGGCAACGCATCACCTATAATTCACCCCTGAACGGGCCGCAGGCCGCCTATTTCTCGGTGGAGGGCTTCCTGTATACCGTGGTCCTCTCGCTCTTCCTGCTGGTGTCCGGCTATTACCTGTTCTGCCGCCTGGAGGGGAGGTTCGCGGAGTTCATATGACGATAACCAGGGAGATCGGAGCGCGCACCGTCTCGGACGTCCCCGCCTTGGAGTTGCGGGGGGTGGGGAAGTGCTTCCGCCTCTACCGGGACGTCAACCGCTCCCTGAAGGAGAAGGTGGTCAACTGGCGCAAGCGCGGTTACGAGCTCTTCTGGGCCCTGCAGGACGTGGACCTCACCGTTTACCGGGGGGAGACGCTTTCCGTCATCGGTCCCAACGGGTCGGGGAAATCCACCATGCTGCGCTTGATGACCGGGATAATGAAGCCCAACCGGGGGAGCATCGCCGCCCACGGGACCATTGCCGCCCTGCTGGACCTGGGGGCCGGGTTCCACCCCGACCTGACGGGCCGGGAGAACATCTACCTCAACGCCTCCATCCTGGGCATCAGGAAAAGGGACCTGGAGCCCATCTTCCAGGAGATCATCGACTTCTCCGACCTGGGGCCTTTCATCGACAACCAGGTGAAGAACTATTCCGCCGGCATGTACGTGCGGCTGGGCTTCTCCATCGCCATCAACATCAACCCGGACATCCTGCTGGTGGACGAGGTGCTGGCGGTGGGGGACGAATCCTTCCAGGCCAAGTGCCTGGACCGCATCTCCAGGCTGCAGGAGGGCGGGAAAACCATCGTCCTGGTCACCCATAACGCGGACCTCGCCGCCGCCATCTCCGACCGGGTGCTGTGGCTGGAGCGTGGCCGGGTGAAGATGCTGGGCGAGCCCCAGGAGGTGGTGGAAGCCTACCACGAGGCCATGAGCACCCAGCCGGAGGGGAGCGAGTTCGGCAACCGGGACATCGTCATCGAGCGCGTGCAGCTCCTGGACGGGGAGGGCCGGCCCTCGCAGGTCTTTCGCACCGGGGAGCCCCTGGTGCTCAGGCTGCATTACACGGCACGCAAGCCGGTGGAGGACCCGGTCTTCGGCTTCGGGTTCTACGACCGCCTGGGGCTCATGGTCTTCGGGACCAACACCCGGCTGCGGGAGGTGGACATCCCCAGGGTGGAGGGAAGCGGGGTGGTGGAGTTCACCATCCCCAGTCTCTCCATGCTGGACGGCAGATATTACGTTTCCGTGGCCGCTCATACCCGGGACGGCCAGGTGAATTACCATTGGCTGGACAAGAAATATTTCTTCGATGTCACCTCCCCGGGAAGGGATTCTGGCTATCTCACCATGGAGTGCCGGATAAGGATCGCTACGGAGGGGTGAGCGGCGCAGGGGCGCTTTGGGGCGCGAGCCGAAAAGGGGACGGAAAGGCGGTGAACACCAGCCATGGAGGAGAGAGAAGATAGAGGGGTCGAGATGGAGGAGGCGGTGAGCATCCCCCCGGACCTCGAGGGGGTAGACGTCCACCGCATCATGGAGGACATCAGGAGACGGGTGGAGGAAAAGCGGGCGGCAGGGCTTTACCGCGAGCTCCCCCTCGCCGAGTTGGAGAAGATGCGCCTGGGGGAGCGGGGTGAGGTGACCATCCAGGATCCCCTGCACGAGATCATTTTCAACGTGGAGCTGGCCCGCCATTTCGCCGTGGTGAGCAGCTATTATCCCATCGGGGCGAGGCGCACGCCCCTGGGTCCCTTCATCCTCCTGGCCAAGAAGGTCATCCGCCGTTTCATGACCCCCTACATGGACGCGGTCTTCGAGAAACAGAGGCGGTTTAACCTCCAGGTGCTCAAGGCCCTGGAGATCTTCAAGGAGATCATCGAGCGGGAAAGGGAAAGGGGCTATCGCAGTGGGGTGGACAGGTATTACGCCTGGGTGGAGCTGGGCCTGGGGGAGGAAGCTCGCGAGCACCTGGCCGAGGCGGCCAGGAGGTTCCCGCCGGATGTCGAGATCATCCACCTGTGGTGCGGCAGGGGCGAATTCCTGGAGGCGGCGAGGGAGGAGGGCAGGAAGGCCCTGGGGGTGGAGGAGGACTCCCGCCTGGTGCGCATCTGCCAGGAGAAGAAGCTCCGGGTGCAGCAGGCCTCCTCCCTGGATTACCTGGAGGCGGTGCCCGTGGATTCCCTCCCGGCGGTCTTCCTGCGGGACCTGGGGGAGAGGGGCAGCCTTGGGGACCTGCTGTGGGTGTTGAGCGCCCTGGCCTCCCGGGTGGAGAAGACTGGCTCCTTGGTCATCCTCAACCACTACCCGCGCTCGGTCCTGGGTACGGAGGAAGCCTTCGCCGACCCCAGCCTGGAGCGACTCGTCCACCCGGAGACCATGCAGGCCTTTCTTCACCATGCCGGGTTCCGCGAGGTGGAGGTGACCTTCCTGGACCATTTCGGAGGGGAGGAGAGACGGGCCTGGATGGAGAGGCTGGGGAGCGACGGACTGGAGCTCCAGGACCTGGAGGAGGCGCTCTTCGCTCCGCGCCGCTACCTCGTAGAGGCCCGTCGCTGAAGGCGGATGGAGTGCGGATCACGTTGACGCTCACGGGATACGAGGAGGGGAGGACTTGAAGGGCGAGAAGGTGGCTTTCGTCCCTCCCCGCTACGGTCGGACGGTGGTGGGGGGAGCCGAGGTGCTGACCCGCATGCTGGTGGAGGAACTGCACTCGCGGGGATGGCCGGTGGAGATCCTGACCACCGACGCCGTGGACCTCAACCGGCGGGAGGGCAAGGAGCGCTTCTCCGATCCGCTGGAGGTCATCAACGGCGTGACCGTGCGCCGCTTCCCCTGGGACCGCACCCGGCTGACCCGCCGTTTCCACCGCCTGGAGCGCAGGATAGTGGAGGGGAAGAGGATCCCCTTCGCCAGGCAGGAATTCTGGTGCCGTAGCCTGGTGTGCAGCGAGGGACTTCTCTCCTACCTGGAGAAACACGCCGATGACTACCGGGCCTTCGTCTTCATCCCCTACCTCTTCGGGACCACCTACTGGGGGATAAAGACCGTCCCGGAGAAGTCCTACGTGATCCCCTGCCTGCACGACGAGCCCTATGCCCGGCTGGAGATATTCCGCCGCATGATGTATTCGGTGCGGGGCATCATGTTCAACACCCCCCCGGAGATGGAGCTGGCCCGGCGCCTCTATGGCCCGGACATCCCGGGGAAGGTGGTGGGGGGAGCGGCGCTCTATCCTTACCATGCCGACGGGGAGCGTTTCCGGCACATCTATTCCCTGAAGGGGGACTTCCTCCTCTACACCGGGCGCCGGGAGAAGCCCAAGAACACCCCCTTGCTGGTGAGGTATTTCTGCAACTACCTGGAGAACAGCGGTCGGGAAGTGAAGCTGGTCCTGGCCGGTTCCGGGTCCGTGGACATCCCCATGAGCTTCCGCAACCAGATCGTGGACCTCGGCTACCTCAACGAGCGGGACAAGCGGGACGCCTACGCCGCCGCCGCCGTGGTCTGCCAGCCCTCGGTGCGGGAGAGCCTCTCCCTGGTCCTCATGGAGGCCTGGCTGGCGGAGGTCCCCTGCTTGGTCCACGGGGAGTGCGCCGTGACCCGCTACCACGTAGAGCGGAGCGGCGGCGGGCTGTGGTTCGAGGACTACCCCACCTTCCACGAGGCCCTGGAGTTCCTCCTGGACCATCCGGAGACCAGGCTGGCCATGGGGAGGAGGGGGAAGAAGTACCTCCTGGAAAACTATACCTGGGACCACATAGTGGAACGCTTCCAGGAGGTGCTGGAGGAGGGGGAGAGGAAGAGGAGATGAGGATCCACCAGTTATTGGCTCGGCTGGACCCCGGGGACGCCATCAGCAACCAGGCGCTCTCCATGCACGAGCTCTTCCGCTCCTGGGGTTTCGACTCCCGTCTCTACGCCTTCGACATGGACGATTACGGCAAGAGGTTCGCGGAGTTCGACACCGAGTACCGCAGGTTCATGCACCAGAAGGAGGACCTGCTCATCTACCATTTCGGCATCTACTGCGACAACCACCGCTATTTCCTGGAGTCCGAGAACCGCAAGGTGCTCATCTATCACAATATTACCCCCCCGGAGTTCTATGATCCCTTCTACCCGGAGGCAGTCCGCCTGTGCCGCATGGGCCGGGAGCTCATGCCCCGCCTCAAGAACTGCGACCTGGCCCTCGGGGATTCCGATTACAACCGGCGGGAGCTGGTGGAGGCGGGATTCCCGGAGGAGAGGACGGGCGTGCTGCCCATAAACCCGCCCCTGAACAAGCTGGACAAGGTGGAGGAGGACCGGGCACTTTTACGCCGCCTGGGAGACGGCAAGACCAACCTCCTCTTCGTGGGGCGGGTGGTCCCCAACAAGCGGGTGGAGGACGTCATCAAGCTTTTCGCCTGCTACCACTATGGGGTCAACGCCCGCTCGAGGCTGCTTATAGCCGGCATGCACCTGGCCACCTACCAGACGGCGCTCCTCTCCCTGACCGAGAGGCTGGGACTTCTGGGCAAGGTCCATTTCCTGGGCAAGGTCAGCGATTCCACCCTCAAGGCCTGTTACCTGGGCGCGCATTACTACCTTTCCATGAGCGAGCACGAGGGTTTCTGTGTCCCCCTCCTGGAAGCCTTCCACTTCGGGGTTCCCGTCCTGGCCTACGCCGCCGGTGCGGTCCCTGAGACCATGGGGGGCGCGGGGGTGCTCTTCGAGGAGAAGGACTATCCTCTCCTGGCGGAGTTTCTGGGGAGGCTGGACCGGGACCGCCTCATGCGGGAGCGCATCGTGTCCGCCCAGTACCGGAGGCTGGAGGATTTCCATCCCCAGGTCTTCGCTGCCCGATTGCGGGAGGTGATAGACCGTTTCGCCTCTCCGGAAGGAGGGGAGGGAATGGTGGCGCGAGGGAGCGGGAAGGAGTCCACGTGACCATCTACGTCAACGGGCGGGAGCTAGATAAGCACGGACTGGTGGGAAAATCGGAGGCCCGTAGGAGGGCGGGGCTCTACCCGGAGGGCCTCCTCCGCCTCCTCGGGAGGAGCGCCAGGGACGAGCTCGCGGACAGCCGCTGCGCCATGGTGGAGGAGGTGCAGGAGCTGAACCGCGCCCTCTACGAGAGCGGGGCTAACCTGGAGCCTCCCCCCGACCTGGCCCGGGAAGGGGAGAGGAAGGGGCGGCTGGAGTCCTTCCTCAGGCGCCTCCAGACCCGCTTCATACGCGCCGTGTGTGAAGGGTACGTGCAGCAGCAACAGCTCTTCAATTCCTACCTCAGCAAGGGTCTCATACTATGTTTCCTGCAGGTTTACGGCCGGGAGGAGGAGGTGCCCTTAAAGGGGGAGGAGCAGCTGGGCCACTACGCCCTGTCCTTCGAGCCGTGGGACCGGAACACCCTCGAGGAAGTGGCCGAAGCCTGCAACGGTTCCTATTGCCTGGTGCTAGGCATCCCGTCCGTGGAACTCCTGGAGGTCCTGCGGGAAAGGGCCAGCCTGGTCCTGGCCCTGGATACCTCGGAGGAGACGGTGGCCAGGGCCCAGGGCCTTATGCTCCCCGCCTGGTGCGGAACCCGTTTTGCCGACCTGCTCGAGCTGGCGGACCGCGGGGCGGAGGTGTGCCTTTTGACCCGCCCGGAGCTCCTTCCCGCCCGGGAGCTGGAGAAGGTGCTGGGCTGGTTGGCGGGCCGCCTGCCGGAGGGTGGCAGGGTGCTGGTAGCCCGTAACCTTCCCCCCGGAGTCGGCGTGGTGGAACGGGAAGGATGGACGCGTCCGCATACCGCCGCCGTGCTTGCCGCCATGCTGAAAAGGCACCATTTTGAGGTCCGGGAACTCCGGCTCGGGAGCAGGGATTTCCTGGAAGGGCTGAAGCCCGAGGGCGGGGAGGATGGCAGGTCCGCGGGTCCCCGGCCGGCGGCCGAGGAGGAGGTCCGGTGATGCGGGTCCACCAGGTCTGCGCCCGCCTGCAGTTCGGGGACGCGGTGACCAACCAGGTCGTGCGCATCCACGAAATCCTGCGCTCCTGGGGCTGGGAGAGCCACGTCTACGCCTCGAGCAACGACGCGGTCATGGCCCCGCTCAACGAGGGCCTTAAGACCTACCGTCGTTTCATGAGGTCGAAGGAGGACATCCTGCTCTTCCACTACTCGGTCTACGACGACAATCACCGACTCTACCTGGAGACCCGCAACCGCCGCGTTTTCATCTATCACAACATCACCCCCCCGGAGCTCCTGGAGCCCTACGATGCTCACTTGGCCGAGGTATGCCGAAGGGGAAGGGAGCTATTGCCCCGCCTTCGGGGATGCGACCTCGCCCTGGGGGACTCGGAGTACAACCGGCGGGAGCTGGTGGAGGCGGGCTTCGAGGAGGGAAGGACGGGAGTGCTTCCCATCTTCATGGACCTGGAGAAGCTGGGAGGGGAATACAATACTCACCTTCACGAGGAACTTGGGGATGGGAGGGTGAACGTGCTCTTCGTGGGAAGGCTGGTCCCCAACAAGAAGGTGGAGGACCTCATCGACCTCTTCGCCTTCTATCACCATTACATAAACGTCGGTTCCCGCCTCTTCCTGGTGGGAACCTCGTGGTCCGTGGACTATACCGAGGAGCTGGCGAGGAGGGTGAGGGCTTACGGGCTGCAGGGCAGGGTCTCCATCCCCGGGGGGTCGGAGGGGGTGAGCGAAGAGGACCTCCGAGCCTACTACCGGTCCGCCCACCTCTTCGTCACCTGCAGCCTGCACGAGGGGTTCTGCGTCCCCCTCCTGGAGAGCATGTTCTTCAAGGTCCCCATCCTGGCCCGCCGTGCTGCCGCCGTCCCCTACACCCTTGGGGACGCGGGGGTGACTTTCGGCCGGCTGGACGTCCCCCTCCTGGCGGAGGTGATGGAGGAGATGGTCACCAACCGGCCGTTGAGGGAAGCGCTGGCGGGACGCATGGATAGGAGGCTTCGAGAATTCGACGCGGCCCGCACCGAGGAGAAACTGAAGGATTACCTGGAGGCCTTGGCCGGCTGATCTTCGCAGAAAGTTACGGTGGGCCGACGTTGTCCATTCGCGTTACTGCCTGGGGATTGGAGGGGCTGATCCTTCAGCAGGGTCTTACTGGCCCCGACGAGTCTACACCCGGATGGTCACAACGCTTGTGTCCGGATACTTCACGGCATACTGCTTCGGCCTTCCGGCCTTAACGTACCTCCACCCGCACGGTGACCGGCTTTGATATTTGGGCGACGTAGAGGCAGTTGAGGGCCAGGGTAAGGTTGTAATCACCCGGGCTTAGAGGTGCCTGCAGGGCCACGGAGAAGGCCGCTTGCTGTCCGGGGGACATGTCGCAGGGGAGCAGCCCGTGCTGTACGGCGCGCAGCTCCGGCGCCTCCTCCGGGTTCCAGAAGGCGGTAACCTCCACCCGACCGGTTTCCCCGGGGAGATACCGGACCCAGCCGGAGGTGCCCAGGTTGGCGGCCTGGACGGGGAGAGAGAAGAGCTCCCCTGGCTCGAGGCGCAGCCGGATCACCTCCGACCCCGTGCCGTCCGTATCGCGGGAGGCGATGTCCTTTTTCCCGAGGGTGGCAAGGTCCAGGGTGAGGATGCCGGCGAGGCCCTCCCCGTCGCCTCCCGGGGGCACCGGGGTTACGGTGACGGGTGCTCTCCACACCTCCCCCTGCAGGGGTCCATCCAGGGCGGTGACCGTGAGCTCGTAGCGCCCCTCCTGGGTGGGAGCTCGACCCTGGAAGCCGGTGACCTTCTCCTCCCAGGGATGGATGTAGAAGGGGAAATAGTAATATACCTCCTCGGACAGCACCTCCTGTCCCGAGGCGTCCTTCCAGCTCAGGTTGAGGTGCATGCGGTACTCGTCGGTGTTGAGGAAGGGCCGCTCGGAGGGGTTGAAAATTCCCAGGGAAGCGTTGAAGGACTCTCCAGGATTCACCTCCAGGGGGAGGAAGACCCTCCTCTCCAGTCCGGAGGCGAGGAGGGTCTCCGTGCCCTCCAGGGCGCAAAGGGTGATGTCCGGTGGATAGTCCCGGAGTATCACCAGGCCCGGAATGGTCTCCAGGTGAGCGCGCACCGTCTCCCCGGACTTCCCTGGAAAATAATCCCAATGAACTATCAGGTACCGGACTCCCAGCGCGCGCATGAAGGAGAGAGAGCGACTGCTGGGAAAGGAAAGCATCTCCGCCAAGACCCGCCGGTAGAAGAGGGGGTAATATCCGCTCATCCCGTTTACTATTTTCTGCCAGTGATAGGTGGAGTAGTAGGTGGCCGCTTGCTCACGGGATGCCGCCACCAGCATGTTATCGAAGCTGCCGTAGCTAATGACCAGGGGATCCTCGTAGTCGCTGAAGTTCACAAGGGTGGGGGTGGGGGCTTCCAGCACCACGCCTCTCTCCATTCCCGCCAGGTCGCGGTAAACCTCAGGCACGGCGGGACCCATCGGGACGGGCTCGAAGGGCATGAAAAGGACGGAAAACTCGACGAGCATAAGGGCCATTACCGTGGAGACGGCGGCGAAAGCCGCCAGGCGTCTTCCCCGGGATTCCAGCAGCCGGTGGAGGTAAGCGATGCCGTAAGCGGAAAGCACGGCCAGGGAAAGTACTACCACGATATGGTAGCGAATGGGAAAGCGCACCAGGCTGTATATGGGAAGCCTGTGCAGGGCCCGGAAGAGAAAATTTTCAAACCCCATAAATTTCCTGCCCGCGGAGAGGACGAAACAGAAAGCGGCCAAAAGGAGAAAGAAGACGATATAGGACCTGGGTTTCATCATCCACCCGGGGTTTCCCGCACCGCCGCCCGGGTATTTTTTCGCCGCACCGCCGTAGTTCGAACGGCACCCGGGCCGATGGTTGCCCTCGGTGGATTCCGTTCCCTCAGCGAGGGCGGAAGGAGTGTGCCCGGCGGGGTTCGCTTCCCCGTCTTCCGCTAAGGGAGATACGCACCTGGCGGAGGAGGGGCCGGGGATTTCCGAGGGTTTCAAGGAGTCGGGAAATCCTCCTCCCCGGGGAAGAAAGCTTTCGTCTCCCAGGAACGCGCTTCCCGGGAAGGAGACATCGACGCCGGACGGCTTTCGCGGGGAAGGAATATCCCGAGCGGCGGGGGTTAGGTCTCGCTCCGGGAGCAGGATGTTACAGCCGCGCCTCCTGCGAGATATGGAAATTAATGCCAGGAGGACCAAGGGGATGACCGCAAATCCCGGGAAAAGGGCATTGCCCTCTCCGATATGTCCTTTCTTGAGGATGCCGAGGTTGGCATAGAGAAGGTTTTCGTCTATCACCCGGAGGTAATCGGCTGGCTTGGCCTCCAGGATGGGGTTTTCGGCGGGAGAACTCTCGCTTTCCGGCACGTTTTTTCGCAGCCTAAGGTAAGGGAGGGCGAAGGGTATCACCAGCAGCAGGCATAAGATGAGCGTCAGTACCACTTTGACCAGAGCCGCCAAGTGCTGCCGGCGGCGGATGAGGAAGAGACGCCACACCAGGTAAAAGGCCACGGGGATGGTGGAGAAGGCGAGCTGGTACCAGCTGAGGAGGGCCTGGGAGAGAAAGGCCAGCCCGAAGCCGAAAAGGAAGCGTTTCCCTCCTTCCTCGAAGTAACGGATGAGGAAAAGGAGCACCAGGGGCTGGAGGAAATACAGGGTGACGTGGACGTGGACGATGGTGGAGAAGTGGTAGGGCACGAAGGCGAAGAAGAAACCTGCCGCCAAGGCCGCCAGGCGGTTGCGGGTCAGGTACTTGGCCAAAAGGTACATGGTATAACCGCAGAGGGCGAAGCAGATCAGGAGCAAGAGGTTGTGAGCAAGTATGGGGTTCCTGCTCACTAGGCGGATGGGTAGGCTGAGGAGTCCCAGGGTGAAAAGATGTTCAGAAAAAGCCAGGGCGTCCCTGGAGGGATAGTTGAAATTGGCCTGAAAAAGGGCCGCCGGGTTGGTGACCAGGGCGTGAGCGTCCCAGGCCATAATATAGGCGTTGAGCAGGTTGTCCACGGGGATGGCCAGGACGTGGTCGCCGATGTGGATGGAAAAGGGAAGGGTGAAGAGAAAGACCAGGACCAGGAACAGGAGGATGACCAACAGATGCTCGCGGAGCGTTTTCATGTTCTCTCTCCTCCTCGTCCCCGTTTTCACCCGGTCGGAATCTCCGGACGGTTCACCGCTAGGGCTCGAGCGATTCCCTGATTTCCGCTTAAAATGGCCGAACAATCACCACACCGGGAAAGTTCCACCAGCGCCGGGAAGGTTCCCCGCGGGCAGAGCCGCCGCATTCCGGTCATGTAAATCCAGGCTCCGGGATCGCTTTCCCTTCGCCCTCCCGTCGCCGGAAGAACCTTGCCGGTGAAAGAACTTCTCTAAATTAATTCGCACCTGAAGCTCTTTTTCCTCGAAGAACGGCGGGAATCGCGCGGAAGCTGGCGCCGTTCTCCCGGGTTGGAGGGTGCTTCCCCTCTCCTTCTCGCCGACGGTAGGAACCGGACCTCCCACGCGCCAGTTCGGCGTGGATTATGGGAAGGCCTTGTCGCCCGGCGCCTTTTGCTGCTGCCGGGCGTCCGTCCGTCGTCCGGTCTTTCCACTTCATTGCCTCTTCCCGCCCGCATATCTCCAAGATGGTGCTGAAAATGGGACACGGAAAACCTGAGGGATGTTCCCCCCGACGGTCGGAATCGGACCTCCCACGCGCCAGCCCCGTCATTTATTATGCAGTTATTATGGAAAGATTATGGAGAGGCCGCGACGCCCGGCGGAAGGTTGCGCCGAGAGGGAGAAGGCCTTGGAGGCGAGCGGATCCCCGAACCGGACCCCTTGACGGTCGGTCTTTTCCCACCGATGCGATGTTATAAACTTACGGGAGGATGGACGTGGTAAAGGATTGGGTCGAGGGTTTTCTCTCCCGCAGGTACCGGGAATACCTCGGGGTATTCCTTTTCTTCCTCCTGCTTGCGGTGATCTTCACCTGGCCGCTGGTCATCCGCGCGCATCGTTCGATTCCCGGGGACACGGGGGACCCTTGCCTAAATTCCTGGATATTATCCTGGGGAGCGAGAACCATCTTCACCCGCCCCACCCACCTCTTCCAGGCCAACATCATGTACCCCTCCCGCGATGTGCTGGCCTATTCCGAGCATCTTTTCACCTTGGCCCTCCTGGCCGCCCCTGTGTACGTGGTCTTCCACAACCCACTCCTGGCCTACAATTTCCTCTTCCTCCTTGGCTTGGCGCTCTCCGGCTTGGGGTGCTACCTGCTAGCGAGGGAGTTGACTGGGAGCAGGTGGGCGAGCCTGGTCGGTGGTTTCTTCTTTGCCTTTTGCACCTACAAGTTCAGCCAGCTGACCCACCTTCAGATAATGTTCTCCCCTTTCCTGCCTTTCGCGGTTCTATACCTTTACCGGTACCTGAGGGACGGCGGCCGCTGTAACCTCTTCCTCTTCGGCCTCTTTCTCTTGGCCCAGTCCCTTTCTTCCTGGCATTATTTGGTCTTCTGCTTCCTGGCCGTCGGGATTATGTGGTTGTGGAAGGCCGCCTTCTCCCGTACCCGTGTGGAATGGGTTCGACTGGGCGGAGTGGTTGCAACTTTGGCGGCGGTCCTGCTTTTGGTGACCCCTTTCGCCTTACCTTACCTGCGTGCCCACGGGCGGCTGCCAGGATTCGAGCGCAACCTGACGGAGATCAGGGTATATTCCGCCCGGGCGGGAGACTACCTCACCACCCTGGGAAATAACCTGCTCTATGGCCGTCTCCTTCCTTTTTTCCGTGAGGGGGGCGGCGAGAGGGTACTCTTCCCCGGGGTGATCGTCGTCGTGCTGGCTCTGTTGGGATTGCTGCGGGCGCGGAGAAAGGGGAAAACGAACGGGCCGCCGGGCGATGGCTTTTCCCGTTCCATGCCGCTCTATTTCCTCCTGTTGGCCGCGGTCAGCTTCCTTCTGGCCATGGGACCCGAGGTAGGAGGCGCCTGGAACGCCCTGTACATGATCCCCTACCGGCTGGGCATGCTGAGGTTCATCCGGGTTCCGGCCCGCTTTTACGTTCTCATCGCCCTGGCCTTGGCCGTTTTGAGCGGCTACGGCACGGCCCGAGTGATTGACCGGGTGGGGAAAGTTGGCGGTAAAATATGGAATTTCAGGCTGTGGGGGATGATTCTCCTGGTCCTGCTCATGGCGGAGAACATCAACCTGCCCGTAAGCCTGGCGGACGTCCCTGCGGGAAGGGGAGTCCCGTCGGTCTACGGTTGGTTGGCGCAACGAGAAGAGGCCAGGATCATCGAGTTGCCCACCCTCCCCCTGGGAGAGGAGCATCGCTACGACCGCCTGCTCGATTTCCTCCCCCGGGATCCCCGGGCCTTCAGCCTGCAGGAGGGCCTGCGTGTCTATTTCAGTACTTATCACTGGAGGCGGACGGCCAACGGGTACAGCGGCTATTTTCCATATTATTACAACAGGATTTTTTACGAGATGCAGGGATTTCCCTCGGAGAGGTGCCTGGATCTGTTGCGCGGTTTGGGGATAACCCACGTGGTCTGGGACTGGGATCTAGTCCCTTCCGGGCGGGAGGAGGAATACCGGACCCGCCTGCTCTCCCTGCCCGGCCTTTCCCTGGCCGCTGATTTCGGGGACCGGTGGGTGCTTAAGGTGGAAACGGGGGAGAGGTCCTCGCCGCAAGATTTCCGGGTGGAGGCACAGGCCCCGGAAGCGGTTCCGCCCGGTCGGGCCTTCAACCTGGGGCTTACGGTGAGCAACCCCTCGTCTCATCCGGTGATCATGGTGGAGGAGGAACCACAGCCTTTCCACCTGGTCTTCACCGACGCGGAGGGGAAGGTAGTCCTGGAGGAAAGGGGTACCTTCGGCGCTCCCTTCTTCCTGCAGGCGGGGGAGAGCCAGGCTCTGCCTCTGCGTTGCCGGAGGACGCCTTCCCGGAACGGCCTCTACACCATGCGGTTGTTCCTGGAGGGCGGGGTGTTGGGAACCCGGGAGTTCACCTTCTCGGTGGAGGTACGGGAGATGCCCGATTCCAAGGACCCCTCTCTTCTGGACGGCCGGTTGGAATACCTCGGCGAAGACGGGGTTATACGCATTCCCGCTCCCGACGGCCTCTTCCCTCTCCTTTTCCGGGTGACCAACCAAGGGGACACCTACCTTTTGGCGGCAGGCGAGGACCGGGAGGAGGAGATTACCCGACCGGAGGGCCTGGTGCACCTGGCCATGCGCTTCGAGAGGGAGGGCCCGGTGTGGGAGGAACAGAGGGGCACCCTGCCCTGCGACCTCTCCCCGGGTCAGTCCGTCCTCCTCCCCACCTTGGTAAGGCCCCCTGACATCCCTGGCCGATACAAGCTTTTCGTGGGCCTCACCGACGAGGGTTTCCACTGGTTCGGCGAGGTGCTGGTCCTGGAGGTGGAGGTAGGAGATGGCTCCGATTAAGTGGCGCGGCTGACGCACGATCCCTTTTAGCCGGGGACTCAAGCCGCTTCGGGAAGGATGTTGCCCTCCAAGTCGTTTTTGGGAGGCGGCTGGGAAGGCGTAGGGTCCTGCCCCCGGGAGGCCGCGGATGCGGCAATGGGTTCCCGTTGGCGCTTTCCTCGGCTGATGCAATATATTTTTTTCGTCGCTCCGCTTATCGTACTTTCGTCGAGGAAAGGAGAGGGAGGGTCATGAATCGTGGCAACGGACTGGACTACTTCTTCGCCCCCCGCAGCGTGGCCGTGGTGGGCGCCTCCGCTGACCAAGCCAAGGGAGGCTACAACCTCCTAGCCAACATGCTGGAGTCCTTCGCCGGCCCCGTATACCCGGTGAACCCCGGGAGGGAGGAGATCCTGGGAGTGAAATGCTACCCCACCGTGCGGGAACTGGCCGGGAAGGTGGACCTGGCCATCGTCTTCGTCCCCGCCGCCGCCGTCCCCGGGGTGCTCGAGGACTGCGCGGCGGCGGGGGTGAAGGCCGCGGTCATCGAGTCGGGGGGTTTCGCCGAGGTGGGGGAGGAGGGCAGGGAGCTCACCCGGCGCTGCCTGGAGATAGCCTCACGCACAGGCATGCGGCTGTGGGGCCCCAACTGCACCGGCCTGGTGAACACCGATCCCTTCATCTTCACCCCCTTCATGCGCGCCCCCAGGGCCCACGAGCGCCTGAAGCCGGGCAACCTGGGCATTATCGCCCAGAGCGGGATGCTGGCGGCGGGGTTCATGTTCCAATACGTCCTTTCCGGGTTTTTCCAGGTGAGCAAGGCCTGCGCCATCGGTAACAAGATAGACGTGGACGAGGTGGAGGTGCTGGAGTACCTCTCCCGTGACCCCAAGACCAGGGCGGTGGTGGCCTACCTGGAGTCCATCGAACGGGGCCGTGACTTCCTGGAGGTGGCCGGGAGCATGCGGGGACGCAAGCCCCTGGCGGTGCTCAAGGGGGGGCGCTATGAGGAGGCGGCCCGGGCCGCCCTTTCCCACACCGCCAGCATGGCCGGCTCCGACGAGGTGGTGGAGGGAGCCCTGCGCCAGGCCGGGGTGGTGCGGGTGCACGACTTCCACGACCTCATGAACCTGGGGAAGGCCTTCTCCCTGCACCCCGATCCCTTCCGCCTCACTTCCCCGCGGGGAGACGGGGTGGCGGTGGTGACGGTCACCGGGGGAGGCGGCGTGGTGTCCACGGACATGCTGCGGGAGTCCGGGCTTTCCGTGCCCGCGCTGGAGAGATCTACCCTTGAATCCCTGGCGGGGATCTTCCCGGAGTGGATGCCGCCCTCCAACCCGGTGGACATCTGGCCCACTATCGAGAAGAGGGGGCTTACGGCCTTCTCCGAGGTGCTGCGCCACGTGCTGGCCGATTCACGGGTAGACGGGGTGATCCTTCTCCCCTTCGCCTCCCGCCTGCTGGAATATTTTCCCTTCGAGGAGGTAGGAAGGCTGGTCCGGGAGAGCGGGAAGGCGGCGGTCTCCTGGGTCTTCGGGGACCTGCGCTTCTTCGGCCACTACGAAGAAAGATTGCGGGAATTCGGTATCCCCGTGTACACCGACCTGCGCTCCTGCGTCTTGGTCATGCGGGCCTATCTGCAGTATTCCCGCGCCGCCCGCGGGAACCACGAAGCGGGGTGACGTTAACCGGTCGCTTTCCCGCCTAGTATCCCTGCTCCCCGGGGAAGCCCATGGTGTTGTGGCCTCCCACATTCCCATTGAAGCTGAAGTACATGGGCCGCTCGGCCACGATGGGCACCTCGGAAGTCACCCGGATGGAGACGTCACCGCGGGCGTTGTCCTGCACCCCGATGCCCTCCCGGTCCCCGTGCACGGCCACCGTGTAGCGGGAGCGGGCCTTCACCGTGACCCGGCGGGTGATGTTGGCCCCGTCCCCGCAGAGGTACTCGAGGGTCACCTCCGCCGGGGCCTCCCCCGGGTTCTGCAGGCAGAGGTAGGTGTTGAAGCCGGGCCGGGTGCAACCCTCGGCGAAGACCCAGGCCGGGGAGGGCGAGGTACAGCCGGTCACGTCATGCCCCCCGTCCCAGGCCCCCGCGTAGCTGAAGTACATGGGCCGCTCGGCCACGATGGGACGGTCGGAGGTCACCCGGATGGACACGTCCCCCCGGGCGCTGTCCTGCACCCCGATGCCCTCCCGGTCCCCGTGCACGGCCACCGTGTAGCGGGAGCGGGCCTTCACCGTGACCCGGCGGGTGATGTTGGCCCCGTCCCCGCAGAGGTACTCGAGGGTCACCTCCGCCGGGGCCTCCCTCGGGTTCTGCAGGCAGAGGTAGGTGTGAAAACCGGGCCTGGTACATCCCTCGGCGAAATACCACTCCTGGGAGGGCTGGGCCGCCCCCATGGCGTCGTGGCCCCCGTCCCAGACCCCGGCATAGTTGAAGTACATGGGCCGCTCGGCCACGATGGGGAATTGGGAGGTCACCTTGATGGAAACGTCGCCCCGGGGCCCGTCGTGGGTCCCGATGCCCAGCCCGTCCTGGTGCACGGCCACCGTGAACCGGGAACCGGGGCGGAGGGTCACCTCCCGGACGATGACCGCCCCGTCCCCGCAGTAGTACTCGATGGTCACGGGGGCGGCCACGGAACGATCCGGGTTCTGCAGGCAGAGGTAGGTATGGAAGCCGGGCCGCGTGCATCCCTCGGCGAAGTACCATTCCTGCCGCGGGGTATCCGTGCCCATGACATCGTGGCCCCCGACCCAGGTCCCGTGGCTTCCGGAATAACGGAAGTAAAGGGAGCGTTCGGCGATGATGCCCGCCCGGTCGGAGAGCATCACCGTGCTCACGTCCTGACCCTCCACGGAATGGTTCACCAACACCGTGCAGCGGGAGCTCCCGGGGACGTTCACCACCTTGACCACGGAAAGGCCGCTCCCCAGGAGGTAACGCAGCTGGGCCACAGCCGGCTCGGGGTTGGGGTTCATAAGAAGTACGAACTCCTGGAACCCGTTTCCTGTGTACCCTTCGGCCAGGTAGGAACGGCTGCGCACCTCCGAGGCCGACCAGAGGTCGGGCACCTCCTGGTGGGGGTAGCAGGCGCGGTGATCCGGGAAGCGGCGGAACATGGGCCAGGCCGCCAATTGAGGGTTCCACTTTCCGGCCTCGTAGCGGATGACCCTGCCCGTCTCGCCATCCATGCCGTTGGCCACCACCACGTCGGTCAGGCCGTCGGCGTCCAGGTCCCCCACCGCCGGGCAGTTGAAGACGTTCTGCCCGGTGTGCACCTCCAGTATCCTCTGTCCCGAGGGATCATAGGCCGCCAGGTGCTGTCCCTCCCCCATGAGGACCTCCATGTCCCCGTCGCCGTCGATGTCGGCTATGGCCGGGGAGCCCATCTTCTGTACGGCGAAGAGGCGCTGCTTCCACTTCTCCCTGCCGTCATGTTCCCAACAGTAGACCCATGAATCCATGGATGCGCAGGCCACCTCGAAATAACCATCCCCGTCCAGGTCGGCCACCGCCGGGGAGGAGAAGACGTTGTCCCCCGTGTTCACCGGCCAGCCGGGCAGGTTCTCGCCACGGTAATTAAAGGCGTATACGTGTTTCCCGTCCGCGTAGGAGAGGTAGGTAGAAAGCCCCGGGTTGGTGTTCTGCCAGAAAAGGCCGGTGCCCACCACGATATCCGGGAACCCATCGCGGTCCAGGTCGGCGAGGGCCGGGGAGGACCATATGACCTGGGGGAGGGTCTTGGGGAACCCGGCCTTTATGGACCCATTTTCCTCGAAGACGTAGAGCAGCCCGCCCCGGGGCCACGGCCAGTAGGGCCCGCTCCAGCAGTCGGCGCCGATGACCACCTCGTCCCTGCCGTCTAGGTCGATGTCCCCACAGGCCGGGGAGGACCATATGGAATCATGGTTCTGGTACTGCCACATTAGCTGTCCCTGGTAATGCCAGGCGGTGACGAAGGTCCCCCAGTTGCCCACCACGATTTCCAGGTCACCGTCCCCGTCCAGGTCACCGCTGGAAGGGGATGGAAACACCTCTCGGTAACCGTAGGCGGTGCCGGCGAACTTGGGCCATCCCCAGTGGGAAAGCGGTTGACCCAGGTAGTTCAGACCGTAGACGTAGCCGTTGTAGCTCCCGAAGAATATCTCCAGGGTCCCGTTGCCGTCGCAGTCCACGGCCAGCGGGGTGGACTGGATGGTGGCCCCGGTGTTGTAGGCCCAGCGGATGTTACCGTTGTGGTCCAGGCAGTAGAAAACGCCATTGGTGTTCCCCACCAGGATCTCCTGGGTCCCATCGCCGTCGATATCTGCCAGGGTGGGGGAGGCGTGCTTGAACATGCTCCCTGTGTCCAGGGCCCAGACCTGGGTCCAACCCGGCGGATTGGCGACCGCCCAACCCCCGCTCTCGAGCACGGGGGAGAAGGAGACAGCGGGCCAGGTAAGTAGCAGGAAGACCAGGATAAGAATCGCCGTTGCCCTTCGGATAAGGTCTGAATCCGCTTTCGGCCACCTCATTCGCTCTCGCCTCCCGATGTTCTTGCTTCCCCTTTCTGGCCTACCTCGGCTGGGTCAGCAGCTCGGTCACTGCCGCTCCGCCCCCGGGGACGGGAAACCCCGAGTACCTCGAGGCTAACCCGCTCTCCACCGTTGCCCGGAGGGCGGAGGGTGGGGAAAGACATGTTTCCCCGTGACGGGACCTGGTTCTCGTCTTCCCAGGCACGGGAAGGGCTTCCCGTCCTCAACTTCATCTTCGACACCTCATTTTGGTCGCTTGAGACGAAAGGGAGCGTGGAGTCCGCCGGGTTTACGAGCAAGCGTTGGCCTGTGCGGCGCTCATTGCCAGGGCGCACCGCGGCGGACGGGCGTCCGTGCGGGTTAAGGAAGGCGCATTCCAGGTGGAATCAGCGGGGAGGGTGGAGGGAGGAAAGGGATGCCGTTGGATGGGCCCGAGGGTGAACCCGTGAAGTATTTCCACGTGGTCGACCATCTTCTCAGGCGACAAATGGAAGGGGGGTTAGGATGCAGGGTTAGGGGCGGCGGAGGAGACCAGCCTTGAAAGACCTGCCCGGACGGAGGGCAGGGAAGCGAGGGAATTTGGGGGACGGAGCGGGCACGGGAGGGAAGGTAAGATGCTCTATCATTTCAGTGGGCACTTCTAGGTTCGAAAAAGATAAAGAGACCACCATATCATCCCTGCTCAAACACCGGCCTTCCTTATCCGCCACTAGTGCACCTGGCTGAAAAAAGTAGAGAGACCACCATATCATCCCGGCTGAACCGGGTGGATTTGAAATATTTCGCCCCGGTGGGGTAAGTTTTTATGAGCGCCTCTAAGCGCTTTCTGCGGGCGCCGGTCCGGGGTACGCAATAGTGGTGCGGGGTTCCCGTCTGGTCTCCCGGAAAGTCCTCAGGGACGTGTTTCCGAACCCGAGGCGGGTGAACCAAGAAAGGGTCTAGAGCATGTTCAGGAATATGGAAACGGTGCTGAAGGCCTTGGACGCGATGGTCGGGAGGTCCACCACTGGGTTGAGAGCGCACGGGGAATGGGCGATGGCAATGGAAAGGTAGGGCACGGCGAAGGGACGGGCTGGAGGAACGGAAAAGGTGGAAGTGCAGGTAAGTTACGTCATACCCAGTTACCGGGGAAAGGACCTTCTTCCTTCCTGCCTGCAATCGGTGCTTTCCCAGTCTTCCCCGGCGGCGCGGGAGATAATCGTGGTCGATGATGGCTCAGATGATGGGAGCGCGGAGCTGGTCCGGGAGCAGTTCCCGGAAGTCAAGCTCATCGTCAACCGGCGTAACCTGGGTCCCGCGGCGGCCAAGAACCTCGGGGCCGCCCAGGCCCAGGGACGGTTCATCGCCTTCCTGGATAACGACGTGGAGCTCTTCCCCGACTGGGAGGAGGCCATGCTGAACCGCTTCGCGCTGGAGGGCGGTGACCTGGCCGCCTGTGCCTCGCGCCTTCTCTCCACTGAACCGCCGGGCAGGATAAACGGCGCGGGAGGGATGATCAATCTCCTGGGTCACGCCTGGGACCGGGGGTTTTCGGGGGAGGGTGATTGCCTGTTTCAATATCCGCTCCCGGTCATCTATGCCTGTACCGCAGCCATGATGGTGCGTGGGGAGATCCTGCGCGAGGTGGGAGGCTTCGACGAGCGGCTCCGCTACGCCTACGAGGATGCGGACCTGGGCTGGCGCCTGAACCTCCACGGGTATAGGGTGCTCTACGAGCCCCACGCCTCGGCGTGGCATCGCCGGAACACCACCTTGGGCGGGGGCATGACCTTCAACAAGTACCATTACGAGCGGGGAAGGCTGCGGTCGTGGATCAAGAACCTGGAGAGAGATACCTTGGGCTGGCTGTTCCGTGAGTACCTCCACTGGTTCTTCCGCCAGGTGCGGAGCGAAGGAGAGAGGGCCCTTTCCCGAAGCGAGAAGTGGCAGATACGGGGCCGCATGATCCAGGCCCTGGCTTGGAATCTCCTTTACCTTCCAGATACCCTGCGTCACAGGGCGAAGGTGGCCTGCGGAAGAAAGCGTACGGACGGGGAGCTGATCCGAATGGGATTGCTGCACCCCCGGGTGGGCAACCCTCCCAACCATGGTCTTCGCAAGGCAAAGGAGGGCCGCCTCTCGTCAATGTCCCGGGATTCCTATCCTCGCAAAGCGGTGATGGGCAAAAAAGGCGAAGAGAGCCTGGTCGAAGGGTGGTACGAGAGGGAGAAAGACGGCACCGGACTGGTATATCGCTGGACGGGTGAAAAAGCCCGCGCCTTCCTGAAGTCCAGGGGAGGGGGGAGGGAATTGCTGCTCCGCACCCGCATGGGCCATCCTGGCGGGGAGTCGCGGGCCGTCATCAGGGTGGATGGCAGCGAGGTGGGGGTCATCGAAGTGCCCAACCACGTGAGCCTTCACCGCCTTCCCCTGCCCCGGGTAGAGGAGAGCAGGGCGAGGGAAGTGGAGATAGAGGCCCTCAACCCCTTCCACCCCCGCGAGGTACTGGGGTTGGAGGACCTGCGCAAGCTGGGCGTCGCCGTGATTTCCCTGGAGTTGCGAGGTTGATGTTGGAGGCGGATATCCGATCCCCGGGGGGATTGTGGTCGGCGGGGCCCATTTCCCGCCTCCCGGCAAGGAAGGTGAGGCCATGCGCATTCTCCTGGTGACCCATCGGTACGGCGAGGGAGTCCACGGGGGTGGCGAGAGGTTCCTGCGGGAGCTCGTGACCCGCCTGGCGTCCAGGGGTCACGAGGTGGTGGTGCTTACCACCCGTTCCCTGTGCATGATCTCCTCTCCCCTGGGTTACTTCTTGTGGGACAACCTGCTTCCCCCGGGGCCGGAACGGGACCGGGGCGTGGAGGTGCGTCGCTTCCCGGTGAAAAACCCCCGGCCCGGACGCGGGGCGCGCAGGTCCGCCCGACTGCTCGAGTACCTGGAGAAGGAAAGGCAAGAAGAACGCTTTGTCCACCTCCTGGGCGAGAACCTGGCCGGGACGGAGGAACATTGTTTCCTTTCCGGGTGGCACCGGCTGGAGGAATGGGAGGACGGTCCGGCGCGCTGGACGCGGAAAAGGGCCAAGCTCATCGCCGGAGGAAAGGGGATGGAAGGATTTGGCGTGGAGCTCCATTCCCCCTGGGGTGGAAAACTCGGAATCGTCCTGGATAAGGGGGAACGCAGGCAGTTCACCCTGGCGCCGGGAAGGCGTGAGGAGTTCCGGCTGAGCTTTTCCCGCCGGAACCTCCTGGAGGTGATGCTGGAGTGCGAGAGGACTATTCAACCTCCGGGGGATGGCAGGGAGCTGGGGGTGGCCCTGCGCCGCATCTACCTCCTGGATGGCGGCAGGCGGAGGGAGCTGGCGCTGGGCAGGGATTGGGAGGATTTCATGCGCACCGCTCCCGAGGAACTCCTGGGGAGGCTTCTCTGGGCGGTGGTGGAAAACCGGCCGCGGCGCCTGGCGAAGTGGCGTGACTACCTCATCGGGCCCCGCTCACCGCGCTTGGAAAGGGAAGCACGTCGCGCCGCACGCCGTTGCGACCTGGTGATGGGGGCCATGGTGCCCGTCACCACCATGGTAATGGCATGGAAGGCCGCCCGCAAGGCGGGAAAGCCCTTCGTGGCCGTTCCCCTCTTCCATCCCCGCGACTACAACCACTACTGGGCGGACTTTTACCGGGCCATGCGGGAGGCGACGGGGGTGGAGGCCAACTCCCCCGTCATCCAGGAGATAATGGAAGATTGGGGCTTTCCGGCCTTTTGCGTGGGACCTGGGTTTGACCTGGAAGAATATTCCTCAAAGCAAGTCGACGGGAACCATTTCCGCCTGGAGTACGGGCTGGAAGGGAGGAAGGTGCTCCTCTGGGTGGGAAGAAAGAACGCCTCCAAGGGTTACCCCACTGCCGTCGCCGCCGTTCATCGCCTCAGGGAAAGGGGTCTGGATGCTCTTCTCCTGATGGTGGGACCGGACGATGACGGGGAGCCGCTGCCATCCGAGGGGGTGGTCTACACGGGACCCCTCCCCCGGGAGAAACTGCTCGACGCCTACGCTGCCTGCGACCTTTTCATCTTTCCCTCCCTGAACGAGAGTTACTGCTTGGTGCTCAACGAGGCCCGGCTGCTGGGCAAGCCCGTGCTGGGCAACGTCTATTGCGCCGCGGCGCGGGGACAGATAGAACATGGGGTCGACGGTTACCTCTGTGCCGATGCCGAGGATTATGTGCGCTATGCCTGGGAGCTGCTCAACAACGGGGTGAAAGCCTCCGAAATGGGGGAGAGAGGGCGGGAGAAGGTGCGCCGCGAGAGAAACTGGAATACCCTGGTGGAAACCTACGAACGCCTCCTGGAATCCTACGCCGGAGGGGATTCCCGGGCCAGAAACGGCTGAGTCCCGTTGAGACTCCCGAGCTGCCGCCTCCCCTCGCGGGATGACCTGCTCCTGGCCCGGAGAAAGAGTTTCGTTAGTCGGATTTTTCATGAGTTCTTCTTCCAATCCGAGGCTTTTGCCTGGAATCACGATTCCAAGAATGGGCTTCGTGCGTCTAACTTAACAAGGATTGCCCTGTAATGTCCTGTCATGGGTTTATAATAGATCGCAGTATCGAGGTCCCGGCGCGCGGGTCGGGGTGCCGCGCCGGAGGAACTAATGGTCGAGAGAAGGCGTGGAAGGGGATGGATGTCGGGTCGGAGGATAGATTGTTAAAGGGAGGAGACAAGCAGGGCGGGAAGTGATCCAGGGACCCCCCTCCCGTGGTGGTGGCGGGAAGTGAAACCGGAGAATGGGTGATGCTCGAGGTGAAGGGAAGGGAGAATCGGAAAATGTCCCCGGAAACGGGAACAAGAAAAAAGAGCGTGAGGATGATAAGGGGGATGGGAAACAGGTCTTCCGCCCTCCTGGCATCCATTGTTCTGTGCACCGTTTTCCTGTTGGCGTCCGCGTCCAATCTCCTTCTGGTAACCATAAGCGACGGCGGCGCGGCGGTGGCCGCCAGCGAGCGCAACGTGGCCGACTGGGTCATCCTGGGCCTGGACGCCAGGGATTACGTGGGCCGCATCAGCCCCCGCATCCCCCATTCCGAGAGGCAATGGGTGCGCCACCACAAGGTGCTCATGACCTGGGCCAAGGCGGAGCCCAGGCAGGACGAGTTCAACTGGGCCTACTTCGACCAGGAAATAAATGCCCGCCTGGCTGACGGCACGGACTCCCTCATGCTCCTGCTCACCGCCGCCACGCCGGAATGGGCGCGGGATCCATCCTATGGGAGCTTCGCGGACAAGGCCCCGCCCCGCGACCTCCGCGACTGGTACGATTTCTGCTCCCGGGTGGCCGAGCGTTACGGCTCGGTGGTGGATTTCTACGAGATATGGAACGAGCCCGGGTGGGACAGGGATTCCAGCGCCTGGCGAAACTATGGCGTCTATCATTTCGGGGGCCAGGTGGAGACCGACTACCTGCCCCTCCTCCAGCTGGGTTACCAGGCCATAAAGGAAAAGGATCCTTCGGGCATCGTGGTCTGCGGGGACCTGCAGTGCGTCAACGATCCCGATCCGAACAAGGGGACCGACCTCTACGCCCTTCTCTTCGACGACGTCAACCGTCCCGGACAGGATGTCTCGGTGGTGGTGGATGCAGAGCAGCCCATCGTGGCCGAGCGCCCCATGTACTTCAATTACAACTACTCCTGGGATGACGGCCACGACTCCCTGGGCGCCACCGCCCCCGCCAGCGTCTGGTACTTCGCGGAGGGCTGCACCCGTCCCGGGTTCAACACCTACCTCTGCCTCCAGAACCCGGACCCCACCCGGAAAGCCCAGGTGATCATCGAATACTACTGCGGCGACGGCCAGACGGTGCAGAAGACCGTGGAGGTAGGTCCGCGTTCCCGCCGGACGGTGGCCGTGCACGGGGACGCCGAGGGCATCGGGGTCCACAACAACCCCCACGGCGACGTGTCCATCAAGGTCCACTCCGAGGTGCCCATCGTGGCCGAGCGCCCCATGTACTTCAACTACGCGGGGATGTGGGCGGGAGGCCACGACTCCCTGGGCGCCACCGCCCCCGCCAGCGTCTGGTACTTCGCGGAGGGCTGCACCCGTCCCGGGTTCAACACCTACCTCTGCCTCCAGAACCCGGACCCCACCCGGAAAGCCCAGGTGATCATCGAATACTACTGCGGCGACGGCCAGACGGTGCAGAAGACCGTGGAGGTAGGTCCGCGTTCCCGCCGGACGGTGGCCGTGCACGGGGACGCCGAGGGCATCGGGGTCCACAACAACCCCCACGGCGACGTGTCCATCAAGGTCCACTCCGAGGTGCCCATCGTGGCCGAGCGCCCCATGTACTTCAACTACGCGGGGAGCAGAAGGGGAGGTCACGTTACCATGGGCACTCTTTCCCCTCAGCCCCAATGGTATTTCGCGGAAGGGTGCACGGGATTTTCCATAGAAGAATACCTGTGCCTCCAGAATCCCCAGGGAGATGCAGTACAGGTGACCGTAAACTTCATGATGAGCAAGGGGGAGACGTTGAAGCGCACCCTTACCCTGTCCCCCCACTCGAGGGCCACCTTGTACCTGAACCATGTCATCGGATTCCGGGGGAGCTGCGACATGGTCACCGCCCACCCCTACAAGCTCCCTCCCGACTGGGGGAGGTATTACGCCAACGTAGTTAATGCATTGCGCTCAAGGGGGGTCACCAAGGAGGTGGTGGTCAGCGAGGCCGGATGGCCGCATTACAGCGATACCGAGCCCGGCTCCTTCAATGAGCAGCAGCAGGCGGAGGCCGTCGGGCCGGTGGGCGTCAACTCTCTCCTCCAGAACGGATGCCGCAAGATATGGATATACCAGATGATGGATGAGGACCCCGGTACCTCCTGGGACCACATTTACTGCGGGCTCTTCAGGTACGACGGCACTCCCTGCCTGGCGTGGAATATGTACAAGCAATGGCAGCAGACCTATTTCCCCGACTATCCCAACCTGCCCGCTTCCCTCCCCTGATGCGGGGGAACCGTAGTTCCGCACTGGGAAATTAGTGGAACGGAGAGACGGCGCGGCAGAACCGCCGCTGCCCGGGTGAACATCACTTCGGATTGACGGGTTGCAGGATGTACGTGGTGGCGCTGGTCGGATAACGGCGGATAAGGAAGGAAGCCGTCTTGGGGATGATGACGTGCTGGCGCGGATCACGAGGTGAAACCGTGAGAGTAGCCCTCTTCGCCGATCAGCTCTTTTACCGCCAGCCGGGTGGGATCGGGACCTATATCCGTAACCTGGTGCCCGGCCTGGCGAAAGGCCTGTCCGGGGTCGAGCTGCTCCTCCCCTACCATGGGCCGCCGGATGCCGACCCCTTTCCGAGCGTTGAGGGAGTGGTCATGAGGCGCCTGCCGGGACGGAGGGACGCGACCGGGATCCTCTGGCATACCGTGGGTAGGCCCTTCCTGGAGAGGTATCTAGGCCACCTGGACCTGGTGCACACGCCCTCCCTGGTTTACCCACCCTCCCGGGCTCCCCTGGTGGCCACCGTCCACGACCTGTGCGTGGTGCGTTTCCCCGGTGCCTTCCCCGCCCAGTGGCGCCTCTTCCACCGCCGGGGACTGGATCTCATCCTGGGCAGGGCCCGCTCCCTCCTGGTGGATTCGAAGGCCACGGCGGACGACCTCCGCACACTGACGGGTAGGAGAGATCCCCGGGTGAGGGTGGTTCCGCTGGGAGTGGAGGAGCCGACCCGCCCGGGCAGGGAGGAGGTGGAAAAGGTCCTGGCCAAACACGGGCTTCGGCCCGGGTATCTGCTCTTCGTGGGCACCATCGAGCCACGCAAGAACCTGTCCCGCTTGGTGCAGGCTTATGCCTCTCTCGATCCCCCCTACCGTGACCGGACGGAGGGGCTGGTCCTGGTGGGGGCGCGGGGATGGCTGGGCAGGTGGGAGCTCTCCCGCGTGCTCTCCCAGGACGGTGTGCGCTGGCTGGGCTTCCTCCCCCGCCAGGAACTGGAGGCCGTCTTCCGGGGCGCGTTCCTCTTCGTTTACCCTTCCCTGTATGAAGGTTTCGGGCTCCCGGTTCTGGAGGCCATGGCCCGCGGCGTCCCGGTGATCACCTCCCGCACCTCCTCCCTGCGGGAGGTGGCGGAGGGAGCGGCCTTCCTGGTGGACCCGGAGGACGTCATGGACATCCGCAAGGCCCTCCGCCGTTTGATAGGAGATGGAGAACTACGCGACCAGCTGGCTGAACTGGGGAGGAGGCGCGCCTCGGAATATTCCTGGAATCGAACGGTGGGACTCACCCTGGAAGCCTACCGGGAGGTCCTGGAGGACTGAGGCTGGGTTTCCGCGCCCTTCGAGCAGGGTTCCGGTGTCCTGGATAACCTCCCGCCAGGTACTGGAGCACGGGAAGGATCGCGCTCCCGGAGGAGATTGAGCCTGGCAACCCGGGAAACCCTTGCCCCCGAGTTGCCCGTAATTTTGGGCACCCCGGCTGGGGGGCTTGCCCCGAGGTTTTCTGGAACCCGAAAAGCCGGCTGGCGATACCCATGGAGGATGAAGGAAGGCGACGGTAAGGCACCTTGCCGGCGAGGAATCTCCGAAGGTGGTACCCGGAGCCCGGGAGCGTTTTCCGTGAACGGCGGGGAGCCGGGCTCAGCGGCCCACGCCCTCGTAGACGAAGCCCAGCCGGCGGACGGAGATGGGTTCCAGGCAGTTCCTGGTATCCAGGATCCTCCTCTCCCGCATGACCTCTCCCACGGCCTGGAAGTCCATGAGCTTGAACTCGTCCCAGTCGGTGAGGATGACCAGGAGCTCGGCGCCCCTCGCCGCCTCCAGGGGGCTTTGCGCCAGTTCCAGTTGGGGCAAGGACTTCCGGGCATTGTCCATGGCCTGGGGGTCGTAGCTCACCACCCGGGCGCCCCGCTCCATGAGCATGCGCACGATCTCCAGGGCGGGGGACTCCCGCACGTCGTCGGTCCCCGCCTTGAAGGCCAGCCCCCAGGCGGCAATGTGTTTGCCCTCCAGGCCGCCCAGCATGCGCTCCGCCTTGCGCACCATGAGTTCCATCTGCTCCCGGTTGACCTGCATGACCCCTTCCAGGAGGTAGAAGTTGTAACCGGAGTTCCTGGCGATCTGGATGAGGGCCCGACAGTCCTTGGGAAAGCAGGAACCCCCGAATCCCGGCCCGGAACGCAGGAACTCGAAGCCTATGCGGCGGTCGTAACCCATGCCCAGGGCGACCTCCTTCACGTCGGCGTTCACCGCCTCGCAGATGTTGGCGATGGCGTTGATGAAGGAGACCTTGGTGGCCAGGAAGGCGTTGGAGGCGTACTTGATCATCTCCGCGCTGGCCGGGTCGGTGATGAGGAGGGGGGCGTTCAAGGGCCGGTAGAGCTCGGTCATGATCCCCGCCGCCCTCTGGCTGTCGGTGCCGATGACGATGCGGTCGGGATGCATGAAGTCGCGCACCGCGGTTCCCTCGCGGAGGAATTCCGGGTTGGAGACAACGTCGAACTCCTCGCCCCCCGCTCGCTCCCGGATGATCCTCTCCACCAGGCGGGTGGAGCCCACGGGCATGGTGCTCTTGTTGACGATGACCTTGTACCCCGTGACCGCGGGAGCGATCTCCATGGCCGCCTGGGTGACGTAGGTCATGTCTGCGCTCCCATCCTCGCTCTGGGGGGTGCCCACGGTGATGAAGATGATCTCCGCCTCCCGGACCGCCTCCGGGAGGTCAGTGGTGAAGGAGAGGGTACGGTCTAGAGTGCGCTCCAAGAGCTCGGGAAGCCCCACCTCGTAGATGGTGGGCTCCCCCCGGCTTAGGAGCTCCACCTTCCCGGCATCCTTTTCCACGCCGGTCACCGTATGGCCCATGTCCG
Organism: Actinomycetota bacterium; assembly: GCA_030019255.1. Classification (NCBI taxonomy): domain Bacteria; kingdom Bacillati; phylum Actinomycetota; species Actinomycetota bacterium. Next base: position 10,191 of record JASEFK010000008.1, on the reverse strand, counting down.
CAAGGCAGGCGCTGGTGACCAGCCCCACGTAACCCATGCCGATGACCGCGATCTTCATGGCCTCTCGACCTCCTGATGTGGGCTGCGGCCTCCAGGGTACGCAGTCCATCGAGGTTGGGCTTTGGTAAGATATTCTACGACATGGAGAAAACTTTAACACGCGGGTCGTGCCCGTGTCACAAAAAAGAAGTCGTAACCCCCAACCCTGTGACCGCTGCCGGTCCCCGCTCTCCTTCAGGGCGGAAGGCAGAGGGAGGTCTGGGTTTTCCGGGGCCGCCGAAATGATAGAAAATATCCTCAAGGCGGACATGCGGCAGCGTTATCTCTCCTCCCGGCAGAACCGGGAGGAGGGTTATCGGGAGGCGGAGTATGGAGACAGTATGGAGGTAATGACTGGATCCGGGCTCCACCATGGGGCAGCGGGCGGCGCATCGGCCGGGAAGGGGGGCAGCCCCTACGGCCGCTTGCTGCAAGCGGTGCTGGCGGCGGTGATCATTCCCCTGGCCCTCTGGCTTACGGGATGCGGCGGAGGCAGGACGCCCGTGGAATGGCTCCGGGAATGCAACCGCGCGGCGCATGAATACACCCTCAACGGGGGTTACCTCCGTTTCCGGCAGGAAGCGGAGAACGTGCTCCGTACCGAGCGGGGCACTCTCACCCGTTCCTTGCGGGCGGAAGGGGAGATGATCCTTCCGGACCGGGAGAGGTACGAGTACCGGGAAGAAGTGCGAAGCGATATCGGGGAGGAGAAAGGCGGGTCCAACTCCTTCTCCTATCTCACCCTGGATGGAGGAAAAACCGCTTACGTCAAGGGGGAGAAGCTTTTGGAACAGCTGGGAGTGGAAGGCTGGGTGCACTATACCCCCCCGGAGGACCGGAACCGTTTCTTCGACTACCTGAAGCTGGTGGACCGCGTGACCACCGCCGACCGGGAGGTGGAGTGGCTGGGTTTGGAGGAGGCGGAGGGCGTGCGGTGCGCCCACCTGGCCTTCGACCTCAGTGGGCGGGACCTTCTCGAGTTACGCTCGCAGGAGGATACATCCCTCCTGGAGGGTTACCAGGACCTGGGCCCGGAATGGCTGGATGAGATTCTGCGGGTGGAGGTGTGGATCGGGGAGGAAAGCCTGCTTCCCGTCCGGGTGCGCCTGGGCACGCAGTACAACGAACAGGGGATGGGGATGACCTACACCTTATTGGTGGTCTTCCAGGGCTATGGGGAGCAGCCTCCCTTTCCCATCGAGAAGCCGGCGGTCTGCGTGGAGGCGAAGTGAGCCCGCTGGGAAGTGGCTGACTCGGACGGTGCAACGAGGCACGGAATAGCCGTCGCCCCCGGCTGTTATAATACCTTCGGCATCGCTTGGGACGGGAAAGACGCGCCAGAAAAAGGATTCCGGCGTATCATCGCCGGGAATTTCCCGGCGCAATGGAACGAGGAGGAACGATGGAAGCGGCCGTTAAACCCATGTCTTACCTTGTCATCCTGATCAGCGTGGCCCTGGCCATCGGCGGCCAGATATGCCTGCGGCGGGGCATGACCGAGGTAAAGGATCGCACGGGGATGAACGCCGGGGAGCTCCTGCGCAAGCCGGCCACCTTCATCAAGGAGATTGCCACCACCTGGATGGTCATCCTGGGACTGGTCCTCTTCGTGGCCTCGGCCCTCTTCTGGTTGATCGTGCTCACCGACGTGCCTCTCGGTGTGGCCTATCCCTTCGTGAGCCTCACCTACATCGTGGTCATGTTCTACGACAAGTTCTTTGAGGGCCGGGAGATAATCGGCCTCAACTGGCTGGGGGTGGCGGCCATCGTGTTGGGGATCATCCTCATCAACTGGGGACAGTGGAGCAAGGCCAGCCCCTGAGGCGGATACCGGGAAAGGCGGGTGGCGGATGAGGGTCATCTTCGACGGGACCCCCTTCCTTCTGGAGAAGACGGGAATAGGGCATTACACCGAGAACCTTCTCACCCACCTCCTAAAGGTCGACCCCGCCTTGAAGGCGGGGCTCCTGGCCTTGTCAATGCGCGCCGGACACCGCCTGCGGGCACTGGCTCCCGAGCTACCGGGGGTGGAGATACGGGGCTTCAACCTCCCGGCCAACCTCCTCTACTACCATCTCTGGAAGCGGACCGTTGTCCTTCCGGCCGAGAGGCTGGTGGGGGATTTCGACATCTTCCACGCCACCAACTACCAGGCTCCCGCCCTGCGGAGGGCGAAGCTGGTGGCCACGGTGCACGACATCAACTTCGTCCGTTTCCCCGAGATGCAGAGCAAGGGGATCCGGCGTTTCATCCAGTCCCTGCCCCGTTTGCTGGAGAGATCGAGCATGATCCTTACGGATTCCCGTTTCACCTCCGAGGAGCTCATGGACGTTTACCGCCTGCCCGAGGAGAAACTGGTGGTGGTCTACCCCGGGCTCAACCCGGCCTTCTACCGGGAACCGGGCCCGGAGGAGAGGGAGCTGGCCCTGCGCGCCTACTGCCTGGAGCCTCCCTACCTGGCCTACATAGGGAACCTGCACCCGCGAAAGAACCTGGCCACCCTGGTGGAGGCCTTCGTCCTCCTGCGCCGCAAGGGGTTCTGGCACCGGCTGGCGGTGATCGGCGGCGGAGGGCTGGGGAGGTTAAACAACACCGAGTACCGGAAGCTCATGCGCCGGGTGACGGACCTGGGGATGCAGGAGGACATCGTCTTCACCGGGTACGTGCCCGACGAACGCCTGAAATCCCTGCTGATGCAGGCGGATGCCCTGGTATTTCCTTCCATATATGAGGGTTTCGGCCTACCGCCCCTGGAGGCCATGGCCTGCGGGGTGCCAGTGGTCACCTCCAACCGCGCTTCCCTGCCGGAGGTGGTGGGCGACGCCGCCCTGCTGGTGGAGGACCCCCTGGACCCGGAGGAGATCGCCGAGCGGGTGGAGACCCTCCTCCGGGACCCGGCCCTCCGGGATGTGCTGGTGAAAAAGGGTCGGGAGCGGGCGAGGATGTTCACCTGGGAGCGCGCCGCCCGCCAGGTCCGGGAGGTATACGACCGGGTCCTGGGCGATGATGGATAGGCAGGGAGACGAGGGCTTGGGAACTGGGAGCTTCGACGTGATGAGAGAGGGGCCTTCGGGGAGGCGGAAATGGATCGGGGGTGATATCCCTACCGCTTCCCATGCCGGCGGGGGAGAAGGTATGCCGGAGGCGGGACCGCCGGTTTCCCTGGTGGCCACAGTCCTCGACGAGGCGGACACCCTGTCGCAGTGGTGGAGGAGCATCCTCTCCCAGACCCAACCTCCCGACGAGGTGGTGGTGGTGGATGGAGGTTCCCGGGACGGGACCGCGGAGGCCCTGCGCCGCCTGGCCGGGGAGGCCCCCTTTCCGACGCGGGTGGAGGTCCTTCCGGGGAGCAACATAGCCCGGGGGAGGAACCTGGCCGTCTCCCTGGCGAGGCACGATATCGTCGCCGTGACCGACGCGGGCTGCGTGCTGGACCCGGCCTGGCTGGAGAATCTGGTGGCCCCCTTCCGGGAGGACCCCGATGTGGAGCTGGTTGCGGGCTTCTACCAGCCCCTTGAGGGGAGCTGGTTCCAAGCCCTCTCGGCCTGCGTGACCCTTCCACTCCCCCACCAGGTGAGAGGGGAGCGCTTCATGCCCTCCTCGCGCTCCCTGGCCTTCCGCCGGGAGGTCTGGGAGAGGGCGGGGGGCTACCCGGAATGGCTGGACATCGGGGAGGACATGTACTTCAACCACCGCTGGAGGGAACTGGGGATAAGGCACGTCTTCCGGCCGGAGGCGGTGGTCTACTGGCGCATGCGTCCCGACCTCCCCTCCCTCCTGCGTCAGTACTTTCTCTATGCCCGGGGAGACGGGGAATCCGGGATGTATCCCCACCGGCACCTTATCCGCTTCGCCGTTTACGGGGCGTTACTCGGAGCGGCCTGCGTGCGGCGCACGAGGCGTCTCCTCCCCCTGGCCGCTCTCCCGGCGTGCCTCTACGCGGGCCGGCGGTGGAGGCGCATCCCCGTCTTCCTCTGGGGGAGGACCCTCACGGAGAAGGCCGCGGCCGCGGCGGCGGTTCCCTTCCTCCTGGCGGGGGTGGACGTGGCCAAGATGGCCGGGTACCTGAACGGCCGGTGGAGAAGGTGGATGCGACAGAAGGGGGAAGCTGGTGGCTGAGGAGAAGGGAGCGCCGGGGCCAGACCCGGGGAGCAAGGTGGCCCCGGTGATCATCAATTACAACACGCGGGAGGACCTGCGCCGGTGCCTCCGCACGCTGGAGGAGAGGCTGGGAAGGCTTCCCGCGGTGGTGGTGGACAACGGGTCCTCGGACGGGAGTCAGCGCATGGTCCGGGAGGAGTTCCCCTGGGTGCGCCTGGTGGAGAACCCTGGCAACCCGGGCTACGCCTCGGCCTGCAACGCGGGCCTCAGGGCCGTGGACCGTCCCTACGTCCTCATCCTCAACAGCGATGTGGAGTTCATGGAGGGGGGCCTGGAGGTCCTCCTGGACTACCTGGACGAGCATCCCCGCGTGGGGGCCCTGGGGCCCCGGGTCCTAAACCCTGACGGCACGCGGCAGATGTCCTGCCGCCGCTTCCCCTCCATGCTGGAGAACGTAGTGCACGGCTTCCTGGGGGAGATATGGCCGGACAACCCCCTTACCAGGTCCTACCAGATGAAGGACCTGGAGGGTGGGGAGCCCCGGGAAGTGGACTGGGTCTCCGGGGCGGCCATGCTCCTGCGCCGGGAGGCCGCGGAGCGGGTGGGAGGGTTCGACGAGGCCTACTTCATGTACGTGGAGGACGTGGACCTTTGCTGGCGCCTGCGCGCCGCCGGGTACGGGGTGGTGTACCACCCGGGTTTCTCCCTGGTCCACCACATAGGGAAAGCCAGCTCCCAACAGTCCACGCGCATGCTTTACGAGCACCACCGCAGCATGTACGTGTTCTTCCGCCGTCGCTACGCCGGGTGGCGGGGCGCGCTTCTCGCCCCCCTGGTCCTGGCCGGACTGGGCGCCCGTTTCGCCCTGACCTGGTTGCTACGGAAGATCAGGTCCCATTCAAAGATAAACCGTGGTAAAAACAGCCTATAATCCAATCTCTGCAGGGAGCCTGACATCGATCTTTCGTGCAAGGATGGTCTTCGATGGCGAAAAGATGTGGAAACAGCAGAAGATAACACATCCGGGAAGCTGATGCACATTGGGAATGAAGTTCGGGGATGACAAGAGGGGTTATGCTGATACTTAGGATCATCGCCCTGGGTGGTTTTATTGTCTTTCCTGGTTGGATATTCACCAGAGTCCTCGGCCGTGACTCTCTCCGCCAATGGGAAAGGATCTACCTGATTTTCGTGTTAGGAACTGTGATTAGCTCGCTGGGAGCCCTCTTCCTTGCCTCCATTGGCTCCCTAAAGCTCTTAAACCTTTTGTTCCTCGTGCTTTTACCGGCCCTTGGATTGAGTTTTATCACCGGGAGGAACAGAAATGGTAGATTGAAGCCGAATTTGATTCATGCTCTCATGGTCTTATTGGTCGTAGCTTTCATCATTGTGGTTATCTCTCCTCCGTCCAGGATAATATATGGATGGTCAGATGTGGGTATTTACCCAAACATAGCTGCCTATATGGCCAGAAAAGGGAGCATATCCATAAAGGACTCCCTGGTTATGCAGGTGTCTCCTGAGAGTAGGGAATTGGTCTTCCGACCTAACGAAAACCCCGAAGTACCTATCGAGGCTTACCAAAATAAGGCTTTGTTTATAACAGATTTCGAGAAGGGGGAAATAAAGCCTCAGTTCCTCTATCTTTGGCCCTCCCTCATGGCCGTCTTCGCGCTTTTTCTTGGCTTGGAGAATATGTTTTGGGCTATAACCTGGGTGAGCCTGCTGACCCTGGGGGGCTTATACCTGGTGGGGCATCGCTGGCTGGGAAAGGGCTGGGCATGTATCACGGTCTTTCTCGCATTAATATCGCCCCTTTTTCTTTACTTCTCCAGATATACCAGCAGCGAGATGATGAATGCGGCGCTCCTGATTTCCGCGGTTCTTTGTCATGTGGCATACCTGGAAGCACAGCGGTCCGGCCGGAAGAAGGAAGCCCTGGGATTGGCAACGGCTTCGGCTGCGCTTTTATGCGCTGGTTTTCTCTGCCGCATTGATTTTTTCATGATAGTTCCTCCTATTCTAGCTTTTTATCTTTATAAAAGGATTTTTTCAAAATTCGATACGGCGGATCTTATATTTTTTCTCGTATTCCTCGGAGGAGGTATATCATGCGCTTTGATTGATTACCTCATATCCAAACCTTATTTCATGCGCCTCTTCCAGTCTTACGATAAACCGGTTCGCATGTTGTTCGATTTCCCAGGCTTTGTCCTCGTATCCATATATTTCATATTGTTCGCTTTTGGAAGGAGGTATGGTCTTAAACTGAAACCCGCTCTGGCGAAGGTTTTTCTGCGTGTGAGACATATTTCGGTATCACTATTTTATGCGGGATTGGGTGCCTATTTTGCTTATTTATATTTTATCCGCCCCAATGAACCTCAGACCTATGGGAGCTATGGGGAGATAAATGCCATCGTAGGCCCTACCTACAACAATGAAACCCTGATCAGATGGGCCTGGTACTTCTCGTGGGTGGGGGTTGTGGCCGTCTTTCTTGGTTATGCCCTCTTTATCTGTCTGCGCAAGGACTTCTCTTCGCGCATGTTCGCGGTCGTGGGGTTGACCTTTACCATAGTCTATTCTCTGAGTTTACGCTGCACTCCCATGCACATCCTCACCATGAGACGCCTGATACCCGTAGTCCTACCCCTGGGGTTGATCATGACCGTTTACGCGATAAAGACAGTTTCCGGATTCCTGGTGCAGCTGAAGTATAGCAAGTTATTTCGCTGGGCGGGAAGGATCGCGGGGGCGGGGGCAGTTCTCTACCTGGCCACCTTCTTCATCTCCGTTTCCCAACCCGCTTTCGGCCTGCAGGAGGGGGGCAACCAGTACGAGCTCTTCAAGGAGATGGCGGAAAGCATTCCGGAAGGCGGCGTGATCATCATGGACCATCATGCCGGGGACATATGCGGCGTCCCCCTCAAGTGCTTTTTCGACGTGGAGAACCTCTGGCTGGTGGACAACTTCACCCTGGGCAAAGAGGAGTTCGTCTCCCTGCTCCGGGACCTGGACTTCCCTCGGAGGCCCGCCTATATATTATGGCGGCCGGAGACCAAGATCATCTCCATCCCCGTGCAAGAAGGTCTTCGATATGACTTGGTGAGCAGGCTTTTCTGGCGGGAGGAGATGTTGGAGCAGAGTTTCGTCTCCCGCCCCCGGAAACGGGTGTATCACTTGGAGGCTTTCGAGATCTACAGGATCTCAGAGGTGATATAGGATCATGAGGACGCATAAATTCATTTGGTCCACTCTCATGGTCTTCACCTCCTTCATTTGTATCTTGTGGGTAGTCCTTTGTACCGGAAGGGTTGCGGCGGAAAGGGATGTGTCCGATTGGATCATCCTGGGGCTGGATGTGCCGAATTACGCCAATGGGTTGTGCCGCAAGGTTCCGCGGTCGGAGAGGAGCTGGATAAGGCATTACAAGATGGAGGTGCGCTGGGAAAAGGTACAGCCGGCGCGGGGAAAATTCGACTGGTCGTATTATGATCGGCAGGTGAACGCCGCTCTAAACGACGGGGCGCGGAGCATCCTCTTCCTGGTTGGCGGACCGGTCCCGGTCTGGGCCAGGGATCCGAAATACGGCGAGTTCGCCGGGAAAGCTCCTCCGAAAAATCTGCGGGACTGGTACGATTTCTGCATGAGCTTGGCGGAGAGGTACGGCGAGGTGGTCGATTTCTACGAGATATGGAACGAACCGGGTTGGGATAGGGATTCCGAGGCGTTCCGCCGCTTCAACGTTTTCCATTTTGGCGGCCAGGTGGAGAAAGATTACCTACAGCTGATCCGTCTTGCATACGCAGCGATAAAGAAAGCGGATCCCACGGCCAAGGTCATCTGCGGTGCCCTGATCAACAGCTACATCGAGAACCCCGACGAAGGGGGGGAGCTGTACGGCTATCTCTTCGGGGATTATGAATTGCCTGGCAGGGGCGTGAGCGTTCGGCTTTCATCCGAAAGCCCAATCACGGCGGAAAGGGTGGTGGGGTTCACCTACGGGCAAGCATGTTATCAGGACACCCACGAAGGGGACGAAGGAAGTGACAGTTGGTACTTCCTCGCGCCCGGCGTTTCGAGCCGAAAAAAGACCTTTCTTGTCCTGACGAACCAATCCGAGGAAGACACATGGGTATCCGTGAGCCTGGGGGAGGGCTCGGACAATGGGATTTTCTTGGAGTTACCCGTGGCTCGTGCTTCACTGTCCACTGTTTGCCTGCCTGATGGGGACGGAGAAAAGATTGGTGAACCTTGCGGCGAAATCATTAAGGTCTTCAGTGAAAACCCGGTATCCGCCTGCCTGCATGTATATCTTGAGGATGGCACAAGGGGTCATGCGGAAATGATGGATGATGAAAGTGCAGAGGTCATTAGTCTGGAAGGAAGCGGTAGTGACTATGAGCTACGGGAAGAGCTTTTACTGTATAACCCGAACCGGGAAACGGCCGACGTAAGGATAAGATACCGTAACGAGACAAAAGAAGAGGTAACTTCCACGCTTTCGTTGGAAGCCTTCAACTATCATGTATTGGCGTTGGAGCGGGACATCCGTCGATTGTATGAGAGCGCACTTTCGGAGAGCGAACTATCCATAGAAGCAATTGCGGACATGCCCATCCTGGCTCAAAGGAATCTGGTTTTTTCCTTTCCCGGCCGGTGGTATGGCCAAGCCAGGTTTGAGGGCATGGAATTTCCGGCGACGGAATGGAGATTACCGGTTTCGGCGGAGGATTATTCCGTTCGAGAGTACCTTGTCCTGAAAAACGAGGGTCAGGTCCAGACGCAGGTGAACCTGGACTTTTTCGCGCAGGATATCTGCTTCAGGAACGCCTCGGAACTTCTGGCCCCGTCATGCGAAAAGGCTTTTAACTTAAAGACCTGGTTGGGTTTGGCGACCTATTGCGACATGATCGCCGTTCATCCTTACGGCCTGCCGGAACTGTGGGGCGCATTTTATGGAAAATTGAACGCTTTTTTACAAGGAATGGGGTTGAAGAAAGAATTGGTAGTGACCGAGATAGGCTGGCCCCATTATGCGGAAAATGCTCCTCAAGCCTATAGCGAAACCGGGCAGGCTGAAGCACTGAGCAGCAAAGGGCTTGATGGCCTGTGGGCGGCGGGCTGCAAAAAGATATGGGTTTACAAGGACATGGACGAACCCCCGGGAAGGTCATGGGATAAGACCTATTTTGGTCTTTTCAGGTATGATGGTACCCCCCATCCGGCATGGGCAAAATACAAGGAGAGGCAAGCCGCAAATCCGGATTATCCAATACTGCAGCAAGTTCAGCGCTAGTACAGAAGCGGCAGCGTCAAGTTTTCTGTGTCCGCACATCAGCCTTCCTCCCATTCCAGATTCCGAAACCCCCTAGGCATCCGCTAAGCAAGCTTCTCATTCTCGGATCTCAGGATGATGTGGAGGATGGACCTCAGGCTGGCCTCGGAGGAGAAGACCTCGATGACCCGGCATCTCCTCTTCACCTCTTTGTTGATCCTCTCCAGCTGGTTGGTAGTGTAGATGTAGGGGCGCACCGCCTCGGGGTATTTCAAGAAAACGGTGAGATGGTGAAAGTTCTCCCGCCAGTAGCGCACCAGGGAGGGATAGCGCTTCTTCCAGGCCTCCGAAAATTCCTCGAGCCGAGCCTCGTCTTCCTCGAAGCGGGAGGCCCCATAGATGGACTTGAGCCTGGCGGATACCTCTCCTCCAGTCCCTTCTCCTCACCTTCCTCTGGGAGCCTCTCATGGCGTGCACGATGCATAGCTGGTGGTCGGCCGCGGGAAAGACGGAGGATATGGCCTCCTCTATCCCCGGGAGGTCGTCTGTGACCACGATCTATATGCGCTCCACCCCTCTTTCCTTAAGCTCTCCGAAGATCTCCCGCCAGGCGGAGGAGGATTCCCCTTCCCCTCCGAACACCCAGAAGCCCAATATTTCCCTTTCCCCATCGGGGTCGATCCCCAGGGCTATGTAGACGGGCTCCTTCCTGTAGCTCATCTTCTACAGTTGCATTTCCAAAATACCAGGTAGATGGGCATTTTTGGGCA
>JASEFK010000007.1:155600-194215 GCA_030019255.1 Actinomycetota bacterium | reverse complement strand
ATTGCTCTCCATAATGTCTATGGATTTGGTGACACAATTTCGTATACGCTACCGGGACACCCAGACTGATGATAACCCATTTTTCCGGTGAAGCGTGGGCGGCCCTTACGACGTGCCTTTCCGCCGAGATGCCGCGTGTGGTATATCCTTTATCAAAGGTGCTCCGGATTGTTTCGTCGGGCTCCGACCAGGTATTTAAAGGTGCGAAGCGTGGCGTATCTTCTCGGTTACGACGCGGGCAGTTCCACGGTGAAGGCGGCCCTCCTGGACGCGGAGACGGGCAGGCCGGTGGCCTCGGCCTCCTCGCCGGAGGAGGAGATGCCCATCTCCGCTCCCCGCCCGGGCTGGGCGGAGCAGGATCCCCTGGTGTGGTGGGAGCACCTGAGGCGGGCCACCGCCCTATTGGCCCGGGAAAATAGAGCGGCGCTGAGGGAAGTGGAGGCCATAGGCATCTCCTACCAGATGCACGGGCTGGTGGTCACCAACGCGTCGCTGGAACCGCTGCGGCCGGCGATCATCTGGTGTGACTCCCGGGCGGTTCCCGTGGGCGAGAGGGCCTTCCGCGCGCTGGGCGAGGAGAGGTGCCTGTCGCGGCTGCTGAACTCCCCGGGCAACTTCACCGCCTCTCGCATGGGGTGGTTGAGGGAGAACGAGCCGCAGGTCTATCGCGGGACGCGGTGGATGATGCTTCCCGGCGACTGGCTGGCGGCGCGCATGACCGGGGAGGCGACCACCACGGACCCCGGGCTCTCGGAGATGATTCTCTGGGATTTCCTGGAAGACAGGCCCGCCCTCGAGGTATTGGAAAAACTTGGTATAGAGGACCGCCTGCTTCCCCCGGCGGTGCCCACCTTCTCCGTTCAGGGTGAGCTCCGCGGGGAGGCGGCCGAGGAACTGGGTCTCCGCCCGGGAATACCCGTTTCTTACCGTGCCGGCGACCAACCCAACAACGCCTTTTCCCTGCGGGTCCTCGAGCCGGGGGAGGCGGCGGCCACCGCCGGCACCTCGGGGGTGGTCTACGGGGTGACCGACGAGCGGCTCTGCGACCCGGGGTCGCGGGTCAACCTGTTCCTCCACGTTAACCATGCCCCGGGGCGGCCCCGCTACGGGATCCTTTTGTGCGTCAACGGGACGGGCATCCTTTACCGGTGGCTGAAAAGGAACATGGGGGGAGGAGGGGAGTGGGATTACCGGGTCATGAACCGGCTGGCCGCCTCGGCCCCGGTGGGCGCGCAGGGACTGGTGTTCCTTCCTTACGGCAACGGGGCGGAGCGCACCCTGGGAAACCGCGACCCGGGAGCCTCGCTGCACGGCTTGGACCTCAACCTGCACCGGAGGGAACACGTCCTGCGCGCCGCCCAGGAGGGGATAGCCTTCGCCCTGGGTTTGGGCATGGAGTTGATGGAGGAGGTGGGCTTCCGCCTGGAGAGGGTGAGGGCCGGGCGGACCAACCTGTTCCTGAGCCCCGTCTTCCAAGAGGCCTTCGCCGCCGTGTCCGGCGTGAAGCTGGAGCTCTACGACACCGACGGGGCCCTGGGGGCGGCCCGGGGAGCCGGGCTGGGGGCGGGGATTTACCGGGTCGTGGAGGAGGCCTTCGGGGGGCTGTCCAGGGTCGCCGAGGTTTGGAGCGACGAAGGCACCCGAGACGCCTACCGGGAGTCCTATGCCCGCTGGCGCAGGACCCTGGAGGGAGTCCTCGGGCGCATTTAAGGGACTCGTTCTTCTCCGCGGAAAAGGGAGACGGGCGGGAGCTCGCGAGGGAAGGGAAGATGGAAGTAATTGCCTTGCACAGCGTTTGCCGGTGGACTTTTCACGCCGGGAAGGGGGGCTTCGTGCCCGCGGACTCCATCCCGGAGTGGAGCCCAGATCGGTTGACCACCCCGGGGGCGGTGGAGATGGTGGCCCGGGAGATAGCCCCCCGCCTGCCGGACCACGTCCGGCTGGGAATGGAGTTCCACTACGACTACGAGGTGAACGAGGAAAACGCCGCCGAGGTCGCCGAGGCCCTGGTGGAGAACGGCATGTACCTGGCCCTGGTCACCCCCGGAGCTCACCGCCATTTCGCCTACGGGGGGGTGGCCTCGCTGGATCCGGGGGAGAGGAGGAGGGCGGAGGAGTTCGCCCGGCGAACCGTGGACCTGGCCTACGGACCCCTGCGCCGGGCCTGGCACCCGGACCCGGAGAAATATCCCACCCTGGTGCTGTGGAACGGCTCCTGGGGTTACGACCTGGCCTCCCCGGCCCTGGCCGACATGTACCGGAACCTCAAGGAGAGCGTGGCCTCCTTGTGCCGCTACGAGGAGGAGAGGGGAGGGGAGCTCTTCGTGGCCCTGGAGCCTAAGCCCAACGAGGGGCACCCGGCCATGCTCCTGCCCACCGTGGCCAGCGCCATCCTCTTCTGGAAGAAATTGGCGGAAGATTACGGGATATCCCTGCGTCGCAAGGGGGTGAACAAGGAATTCGGTCACTCGGAAATGATCGGGCTGGACCACGTTTACGACACGGTGGAGGAAGTGGACCACGGCATGCTGGTGCACATGCACGTCAACAGCCAGGGCTTAAGCGACGGCATCGTTCTGGGCGGGCCGGGGAAGTTCGACATCGACCACGGAGTGCGCATCAACGGGATGAACCTGGCCGTGGCCGCGCTGGCCAGGGAGGCGGGTTTCGCCCGCTGGAAGGGACACGACATGCAGCCCCGCCCCTACGATGACCGGGAACGGGCCCTGGACCGCGTGGTGCGTTCCATCCTCAGCTGGGAGGCCTGCGCCCGCACGGAGAGGGAGATGGACCATGCCCTGTTGCGCGAGCTCCTGGCCCGCCGGGAAACGGCCCGTGCGGAGGACCTCATCCGCGAGGCGGTGGTGGAGGCCTACCGGAAATTCGACGCCATGTACCGGGGTTGAGTCCTAAGCCACGCGGAAGGATCCCCTGAGGTGCAGGTCCTCCGGGGCCGAGGAGGCTCCCACGTAGACCTCGTAATCCGTTCTCTCCACCACCCACTTGCCGGCCGTGGCATCGTAGTAGGCCAGGTCCGCGGCCCGCAGGGTGAAGGAGACGCGCTTGCTCTCCCCGGGTTCCAGGTTCACGCGGGCGAAGCCCTTGAGCTCCTTCACCGGCCGGTCCACCGCGGATGCGGGATAGCCCACGTAAAGCTGGACCACCTCCTCGCCGGCGCGACGGCCGGTGTTGGCGATCTCCGCCTCCACGGTGAGCGAACCCTCCGCGGGAATCTCGGCCCCGCTCAGGCGAAGGTCCCGGTACTCGAAGGTGGTGTAGGAGAGGCCGAAGCCGAAGGGGAAAGCGGGGCGCATCCCCTTCTTGTCGAAGAGGCGGTAGCCGTGGTAATAGCCGTATTCCACGCTCCGGGCCTTCTTGTCGAAGGGCGGGAGCTGGTCGTTGCTCTCCGGGAAGGTGACCGGGAGCTTGCCGGAGGGGTTGACCAGCCCGAAGATGACCTCGGCCACCGCCCTTCCCCCTTCCATCCCGGGATACCAGGCCACGAGGACGGCCGCCACCCTTTCCCGCCACCCGGCGGTGAGCACGGCGGATCCGCCCTCGAGGACCACGATACAGCGTGGATTCGCCCTGGCAATCTCTTCCAACAAGCGCACGTCCCCGGGACGGAGGGAGAGGTCCTCCCGGTCTCCTCCTAGTTTGACCGGCCCGGGCATGGCTTCCCCCTCGTCCCGGGCGCTGAGGCCCACCACCGCCACGCAGGCATCGGCGGAGCGCGCCGCCTCCACCGCCTCGCGGAGGTCCGAGCCGTCGCGGTAGATTATCTCCATCCCGGGGCCGGCCAGGTCACGCAGCCCCTGCAGGACGGTCACTACGTGCGGCGGGCGTACCCGGCTGGAGCCCCGGTCGCCGATGTTGGGGAGGTCGGCCAGCCTCCCGACGACCGCCAGTTTCCTAATTTTACCGGGGTCGAGGGGAAGAATGGCGCCCTCGTTCTTCAGGAGCACGATACCCTTGCGGGCCGCTTCGAGGGCTAGTTCGACGTGTTCCGGGCAGGCCACCCGGTGGGGTCCGTAGTCCCCCGTGCCGGCGCCGGCGAACCTGGCCTTCTGGCGCAGGATGCGCGTCACCGCCTCGTCCACCAGGGACTCGGGGATCTCTCCCCGCCGCACCGCCCGGACCAGCCTTCTCCCGAAGAAGACGGCGTGGGGCATCTCCACGTCCAGGCCGCCTCGGGCGGCCCTCACCGTGTCCCGGGTCCCGAAGATGAAGTCGGACATCACCAGGCCGCGGAAACCCCACTCGCCCTTGAGGATGTCCCGCAGGAGGTGAGCGTTATGCGCGCAATATTCCCCGTTGACCCGGTTGTAGGCGCTCATCACCGCGGCCGCCCCCTCCTCCACGCAGCGACGGAAGTGGGGAAGGTAGACCTCGCGCAGGGTGCGCTCGTCCACCCGCACGTCCACGTAGAAGCGGGATTCCTCGATGCTGTTGCAGGCAAAGTGCTTAACGCAGGCCATGAGGTGCTTCTGGGCGCCGCGGACCATGGCCGCCCCCATCTCCCCCAGCAGGTAGGGGTCCTCCCCGAAGGTCTCCTGCGCCCTTCCCCACCCCGGGTGGCGCAGGAGGTTGATGCACACGCCGCCGAAGAAGTCGGCCCCCTGGGAGCGGGCCTCCACGGCCATGGCCTCGGCCACCCGTTCCTCCAGCTCCACGTCCCAGGTGGCCCCGCGGGCCATGGAGACCGGGAAGCAGGTGGAGTGGTTGAGGGCCACTCCCCGCGGACCGTCGGTGAAGCGCAGGGGCGGGATGCCCAGCCGCCGGTCTTCGCCGGCGCGGAAGGGGCGGAAGTTGTAGCGGAAAAGGGATACCAGCATTTCCCAGAGGCGCATGCGCCCGGCCATCTGGTTCACCTTCCGGCGAAGAGCCATCCCCTTCACCAGCTCGCGGATGACACGTTCCCTTTCCTCTCCCTCCGCACGCAAAACGGACTCCCAGGAGGGTGTGCCGCTTCCGCCTCCCTTGCGACCGGATCGATCTCCGCCATTCCTCTCACCGGGCATTTTCTCGACCTCCCCCTTGCCGATGCGGCTTGACGATAAAAGAAAAGACCGCGTTTCCCATTTCCGGTTCCAGGATAACACAACAAGGGAAAAAGCGCGTTGAACGGCGGAAATTGCCGTCAGGTTCGCCCGTGCGCGGTACCCTGAAAGAGCCTCGGGAGGAAAGCGGCGTTAATGGGCGGGAATCTTCACCTTGAGGGATGCCGAAGCGAGGCTGCGGGGACCGGACGCCTCGAAGGTGCCGTTGTCGCTGGGAATAAGGCATGGAGGCGACCGCGTCGGAATCCGCGACCGAGGAAGAACCCGGTTGAGGGGAAGGTAAGGGATGAAATGCCCTGCGTTCCGGAGGCTCGCCGAGGGGGAGAGAAGGGGCGGGATGAGGATTAAAAACCGTTCATGCAAGCCAAAAATTAATACACTATTACTAAACATTGTGCTTGACATTAAAAGTTCACCATGACTAAAATAAGCAGAGGTTGTCTCCGGAGGTCGGAAATTCAGTCGGGGAAGGGGGATGGTCATGTTCCGCGAGGACCATTTGGAGGCCATCGGAAAAGCCCGCCGGGAATGGGAGTTCACCGTGCTCAACCCCATAATGGAGAGGTGGCCGGAGAGGAGGGAGAACTTCTATACCCAGTCCGGCCACCCGGTCAAGAGGGTATACACCCCGGAGGATATCGCGGGCAAGGATTACCTGGAGGACATCTCCTTTCCCGGTTACTATCCCTTCACCCGCGGCGTTTTTCCCACCGGCTACCGCGGCAGGCTGTGGACCAGGCGCCTGATCACCGGCCTGGCCACGCCGGAGGAGACCAACAAGAGGCTCAAGTACCTGATCCAGCAGGGGCAGACCGGCCTGAACATCATCTTCGACAATCCCACCACCAATCTCTTCGACTCCGACAACCCCCTCTGCGAAGGGGAGGTGGGGAGGGACGGGGTTCCCTGCTGCACCCTTAGGGACATGGAGGTGATCATGGAGGACATAGACATGCAGGAGGTATCCACCTCCATCATCCATTCCGGGCCCTTCATCCTCTCCATGTACCTGGCCCTGGCGGAGAAGCGGGGAATCCCCTTCGACCGGCTCCGGGGTACTCTCCAGAACGACGTCCTGAGCCAGTATTACACGGTGAACATGTCCGTGGTGAGCCTGCGGGACGGCTTCCGTCTTTCCGCGGACGTGGTGGAGTACTGCCGTAAGCACGTCCCCCGCTGGAACCCCATCAGCTTCGTCGGTTACCAGATCCGGGAAGCGGGGAGCACCGCCGCCCAGGAGATCGCCTTTGCCCTGGGCAGCGCCATCGCCTACACGGAGGAGCTCATCTCCCGGGGCATGGAAGTGGACGACTTCGCCCCCCGCCTCTCCTTCATGTTCAACTGCCACAACGATTTCTTCGAGGAGATATGCAAGCTGCGGGCGGCGCGCCGCCTCTGGGCGCGCATCATGAAGGAGCGCTTCGGAGCCAAGAACCCGCTCTCCTGGCTGCTGCGCTTCCACGTGCAGACGGCGGGAAGCTCCCTCACCGCCCAGCAGCCGGTAAACAACGTCATCCGTACCACCATCCAGGCCCTGGCCGCCGTGTTGGGCGGCACCAACTCCCTGCATACCAATTCCATGGACGAATGTTACGGCCTGCCCTCGGAATTCGCCGCCCGCACCGCGCTGCGCACGCAGCAGATCATCGCCTACGAGAGCGGGGTGGCCAACACCGTGGACCCCTTAGCGGGATCCTATTTCGTGGAGAGGCTCACCGACGAGATAGAGGAAGAGGCCCGGGAGATAATCCGCAAGATAGACGAAATGGGAGGGATGGTGGCCGCCCTGGAGGCCGGCTGGGTGCAGCGGGAGATCGTGCGCGCTTCCAACGAGTACCATCGCAAGCTGAAATCGGGAGAGATAACCGTGGTGGGCGTCAACGCCTTCACCGAAGAGGATGACGAGGAGGTGCCCATAGAGATCCTGCGCATAGATCCCGCCCACGAGGCGCACCAGGTGAGGATGCTCCGGGAGGTGAAGGCCCACCGCGACCAGGGGAAGCTGTGGGAGGCCCTGGAGAGGATGAAGGAGGACGCCGCGGCCCACCGCAACATCGTTCCCTCCTGCATGGAGGCGGTGAAGGCCTATGCCACCCTGGAGGAGATGCGCTTGGCCCTGCAGGAGGCTCTGGGGGCGGGAAAGGAGAGCAAGGACGCCTTCATCTGCTGAAGGGGACACGGTTCAGGTGGGGGGGTGAGCCATGGGCGAGAAAAGGCCGATCCGGGTTCTCCTGGCCAAGGCCGGGCTGGACGGCCACAACCGGGGTATACAGCTGGTGGGTAAAGCCCTGCGGGATGCGGGGATGGAGGTTGTCTACGGAGGGCTGCGCATAACCCCCCGGGAGGTGGTGGAGATGTCCATCCAGGAGGACGTGGACGTGGTGGGCATCAGCATCTTCTCCGGCGGGCTCATGACCATCATCCCCAAGATCTACCGGGCCATGCAGGAGAACGAGGCCACCCGCGACCTACCCCTTGTCGTGGGAGGCATCGTCCCTCCCTCCGACGCCGAGGAGCTCAAGAGGATGGGCATCAAGGGGGTATTCGGGCCGGGGAGCGACCTGGATGAGATCATCGATTTCGTCCGTTCCCTGGCCGGGTCCCGATCCTCCTGATGCCGCTTCCCGCCGATACGGCCGCCCGCCTCCCCCGCGGGCGGCCCGCGGCTCTTCCGGGCCTGAAAGAACGCCCGCCTCCGCGCTCGCGCCGCCCCACGAAAAACAATGAGGTATCTTCGCAAGTGGAAGAAACTGGGAACGACGCCCGCCTCCATGCTCGCACCGTCCCACCCCCGAGAGGATGCCGCGAGGCCGGAGGGGTGCGCCCCCGCTCCTCCTGGCGCGAAACGCCTTCCCGCCGTCAACGTTCCCGGCCCCGGGCAAGAGGGCTAAAATGGGTCGGGCGATCGGGGTTTCCGGGGCGTGGAGGGACCGAGAAAGACCGGGAGAGCCCGTACGCTCCGGCAGGCGGGGCCGGTTCCCTTTGGAGTAAGGCGGCGGTTCGCGACGCATGGCCGCCTTTGAGGAAATAATTACCATAAGTTCGCCGCATTGCGGACGGAGGCGAGGCAAGCCCGACGTCCACGAGAGCGGGTCCACGGGACGGAGGGTGCGGGGGACCAAAGGGTCCCGATACCCTGCGACGGGTGTTTGGATGCGGGTAGCGGGGTCAGTCCAATGATCCATGGTCACCCGCCGTCGGGGGGCGGGTATGATCTTATTATGGTCACACAAGAGGAGAAGGTGGAACCCGCTCGCGGGTGGATGGCCGCCATCACGGCCTTCGTGGCGGCGACCGCCGCCTTGTCCCTACTCGCCCTTCTACGCCGGTGGAGGGACCGGTTGATGCCGCGCCGCGATCCCCGGCTTCCCTTCGAGGAGCTCATGTTGACCTCCGGGGACGGCACTCCCCTTTGCGCACGTCGAATCGGGGACCATCGACGGGAGGCGGTCATCGTCGCCCACCCGGCGGTAACCGGGCAACGCTACACTCCCCTGGTGGGACTCGCGGAACTCCTCGCCGAACGCTTCACCGTTTATACCTTCGATTTCCGAGGGCACGGCGCGAGTGGCGGTCACCTGGAGATAAGCCTGGAGGGACCGGTGGAGGACCTGGGGGCGGCAACGGAGTACGCGCGCTCCCGTGGCCATAACTGGGTCGGGGTGGTGGGTTTCTCCCTCGGGGGCATGGCGGCCCTGGTGCGGGTCGCTCTCCATGGGGACCTGGATGCCGTGGTTGCGGTCAGCGCCCCTCCGGCCTTTCCGGACGTGGAACGGTACCGGAGATGGCTTCCCCTGTGGTCCCTGTTCTTGCGCTTTCTGGGAGCGCGTTTCCGTCCCCGGGGACCGGCCGGACCGGTGCCCCTGGGGGTGGCGGGTCGCCTGCCCGAGATACCCCTCCTCATCGTGCACGGGGAAAGGGAGGTCTTCTACCGCCGGGAGGACCTGGAGCGGATGCTGGAACTGGCGAAGGGAAAGCCGGAACTCTGGGTTCTGTACGGAGCCGCCCACACCGAGTTGGCCGGGCGCGAGCGGGACCTGCTGCGCTGGCTGGAGGACAAGGCTGAGGCGCGCGGCCGGCACCACGATGGCGAACTTCCTCGTGACCTTGGTAGTATATAACCGTTCGAGGGGCGGCCGCGAGGGAGCATTGTCCGAGCGGCGAGAGGTCGCGCCTACGGCCGCGGTGGGCGAGGAGAGGAGGTGATGAAGGTGATCCTGGAGAAGCCCTGGGGTACCATCCGGGCCTACGCCCTGAACCAGCCCTGCACGGTGAAACTCATCACCATCAACCCCGGCCAGGAGACCAGCCTTCATTACCACAAGCTGCGCGACGACGTATGGATAATCCTGGATGGCGGGCTGGAGGTCACCATCGGGGAGGAGACCTTCCGTCCCGTCGAGGGCGAGGAGTTCATGATTCCCGCCGAGAAAAGGCACAAGATAAAAGCCCTGCGTGGAAGGGGCAGGGTCCTGGAGATAGACATCGGCTTCACCAGCGAGGACGACACCTACCGCATCACCGACGCCTACGGAAGGGAGCTGGAGGAGAGGGAGGAGCCGGGGCTTTGAGGAACGGAGGAGAGAGGAGCGAAATGCTGAAATTCGTCATCCCCAAGGGCAGCCTGGAAAGCACCACCATGGAGATACTGGACGACGCCGACTTGACCGTCAGGCGCAGCGGGGATCGCGAGTACCACGCCCGCATCGACGATCCCCGTATAGAGCAGGTGCGCATCCTACGCCCTCAGGAGATACCCAAGTATGTGGAGGAGGGCTTCTTTGACCTGGGCATCACCGGCTACGACTGGATAAGGGAGACGGGGGCCCAGGTGGTCGAGCTGGCAGACCTCCCCTACACCAAGACCGCCGTGGGAACCGTGGTCCGGGTGGTGCTGGCGGTGGCCGGCGACTCCCCCTACCAACGCCCCGAGGACCTCCCGGACGGGGTGCGCGTGTCCACCGAGTATCCCAACCTGGTGGAGGAGTATTTCCGGAGGCTGGGCAAGCACGCCGCCGTCTACCTCTCCTACGGAGCCACGGAGGCCAAGGTGCCGGAGATGGCCGACGCGGTGGTGGAGCTCACCGAGACCGGGGGGACCCTGCGCAAGCACGGGCTGCGCATCATCGACACGGTGCTTGAGTCCACCACCCGGCTGATCGCCAACCGCGAGAGCTACGCCGACCCCGAGAAGAGGCGGCTCATGGAGGAGATAAAGCTGCTCATCCTCGGGGCCCTGAACGCCAGGGGCAAGGTGCTCATAAAGTTCAACGTGGCCGAGAAGGACCTGGAAGCGGTCATGGAGGTGCTCCCCTCCATGAAGGCACCCACGCTTTCCAGGCTTTTCCAGAAGGACTTTTACGCCGTGGAGAGCGTGGTGGAGAAGAAGGGCATCAACCTCCTCATCCCCGAGCTGGCCAGGCGGGGCGCCGAGGATATCGTGGAAGTACCCATAACCAAGATTATCCCCTGAGGAGGAGATATGACGAGCTTGCGTGACCGGGCACGGGAGCTCCTGGAACGCTGGAGGGAGGAGATTCAGCGCCTCCCGGTGCCCGCGCACATACAGCTGGTGAACGGGGAGGCGGGTGAGCACCTGGAAAGGCTGGCTTCCGCGTTTCTGGCCATGGTGGAGAACGAGGAGGAGGTCGCGTCCTTCCAACCGGGGGGAGAGATGTACCGCCTGGCCGGAGAGATGGGAAAGCTGCGCTTCCGGCAGGGGTTCTCGGTGGAGGAGCTGGTGCAGGAGCACGTCATCCTGCGCAACGAGTTTTGGAACCTCTTCCACCAGTCCGTGGACATGAAGCGGGTGGTGGATTTCCAACTGGAGAAGAAGATAAATGCCTCCTTCGACAACCTGCTGCAGGCCGCCGCCGCCGCCTATCATTACCAGAGCTCAAGGGAGATCATGGAGAACCCCCTACGTGACCCAGTGACCGGACTCTATAACCAGAATTACTTTCACGGCCGCATGATGGAGGAGCTCCGGCGCTCGGTGCGCTACAGGCACGAGATAACCCTGGTCCTCTGCGAGGTGGGGAACTATCACCGGTTGGTGGGAAGACTGGGAAAGGAGAGTGCCGACGAGACCCTGCGCTACATCGCTTCGGTGATCTCGCGCCTGACCCGCGACTGCGACGTCATCGCCCGCATGGGGGAGGCCAGCTTCGCCATTCTGCTTCCCGAAACGGGGTGGCGGGGCGGAAAGGTGATGGCCGAAAGGCTCTGCCGCTACCTGGAAAAGGAGCTGCCACCGAGGGTACCGGGCGGAGAGAGCCCGGAGCTTTACTGGGGGCTGGCTTCCTTCCCCGACAAGGTGCGTTTTCCGGAGAGGCTGTACACCTGTGCCGTGGAGGCGCTGCGCGACGCCAGGTCCCTGGCTTGCGGGGAGATAGCCGTATACCGCGGCGCGGAGAGCGGGGGGACGTCCTGAGATGGCGGTGAAGCTGGTAGCCGACCTGCACGGCCGGTACTCCGATCTGCGGGACGAGGTGAAAGATGAGGACGTCCTCCTGGTGCTGGGCGACATCCTGGATCTCGTCGACTGGGCGGACTTGAGCGGTATCCTTCCCGAGGTGGTGGGCCGGGATAGGCTGGTGGAAAAACTGCTCGCGACGATGAAGAAGGGGCCGGAAGCGGCGATCGAGCTCCGCGAGGAGATTATATCCCCACATGGTAAGTATTACCACGCAATACTGGAGCGCGCCTGGGAGCAGTACGGGGAATTCGCCGCCGCCCTGCGTCGGACCGGATGTCGGGCTTACGTGATCTACGGCAACGGCGACCTGCCGGAACTTCTCGCCGAGGCCCTGCGGGGGGTGGAGAACGCGCTGCTGGCCGAGGGGAGGGTGGAGATAGGCGGCAGCGTCTTCGGGTTCGTTCCCGGGGCCGTGTATTCTCCCTTCCGCATGCCAGCGGAGATGGAGGACCGGGAATTCGGCGCCCGGCTCGAGGAGCTGGGAGCCGTGGAGGTGCTCTGCACCCACATACCGCCTCGGGTGGAGGAAGCCCTCTTCGACGTGGTGGCGGGAAGGCCGGTGGAGGGGAGCGCCACCCTGCTGCATTACCTGGAAGAAAACGCGCCCGCCTACCTCTACCACGGACACGTCCACCAGCCGGCGCAGCGGGAGTTACGTATAGGGGAGACCAGGGTCATCAACGTGGCCTATTACAAGCGGGAAGGATACGTGCACCTCCACCGATGAGTTTTGACGTGGAACGGCTGCTTCGCGAGGAGGTGAGGGACCTCCCCGTCTACAGCCCGGGCAAGTCCCCCGAGGAGGTGGCCCGGGAGCTGGGCGTTACCGACTGCGTGAAGATGGCCTCCAACGAGAACCCCCTGGGACCCAGCCCCCTGGCCATGGAGGCGGTGAGGGAGGCTCTTTCCACGGCGCACCTCTACCCGGATTCGGCGTGCGTCCGCCTCCGCGAGGCCCTCTCCGACCACCTTGGAGTGGGTACCGACCGTGTACTGGTCACCCACGGGGCGGACGAGGCCTTCGACCTCCTGGCCTACGCCTTCCTCGACCGCGGGGACCGGGTGGTGGTGGGGGACCCCACCTTCTCCTCCTACGAGCTGGCCGCCAGGACCATGGGGGCCGAGGTGGTCAGGGTGCCCCTGCGGGAATACCGCCAGGACGTCCGGGCCATGCTGCAGGCGGTGAACGAGAGCACCAAGATGATGATCCTCTGCTCGCCCCTGAACCCCACCGGCACCACGGTCAGCGAAGCGGAGCTGGAGGAGGCCCTCTCCGGACTGCCCCAAGAAGTGCTCCTGGTCCTGGACGAGGCCTACCTGGAATACGTGGACGATCCCGAACACCCGGACTCCCTGCGATATTTCACCGCCGATCCACGCCTGGTGATCACCCGCACCTTCTCCAAGATCTACGGGCTGGCCGGCCTGCGCGTGGGTTATGCTTTATGCTCGCCTCCCGTACGGGAAGCCCTGGAGAGGGTCAAGCTCCCCTTCAACGTCAACCGCCTGGCTCAGGCGGCGGCAGAGGCGGCGCTGCGGGACACGGAGCACCTGGAAAGGTCGCGGGAGATGAACCGGAAGGGCAAGCTCCACCTCTACCGTGTACTGGAAGAATGTGGTTTCCGCTACGTCCCCACCCAGGCCAACTTCATCCTGGTGGAGAACGGTGAGCACCCCGACCTGTTCATGGAACTGTTGCGGCGGGGGATAATCGTCAGGGACGGGGCGGCGCTGGGGATTCCGGGCCACGTGCGCATCACCATCGGCGACGAGGAGCAGAACCGGAGGCTGGAGGCGGCTCTCCGGGAGATCTCCGGGGGAGGTTGAGGCCGACTCATGCCCCTGCTGGGAGAGCGCGCCGGAAGGGGTCCCGGAGCGGACCGCACCTTCGTCTTCCTGGACGGGTTGGAGTTCATCGCCGGGGAAGAGGGGTTCGAGAGGGTCCTGGAGCCCTTGCTCGAGTTCGGATCCTACCGTTATTACAAGAACCGCCTGGAGGAGAGCCACCTGCTCCTGGAGCGCGTCCGCGACGCCCATGCCGTATTCCTGGACTGGTCCAGGCTGGACGCCGGGGTGCTGGCCTCCTGCCCCCAACTGGAAATAATTTCCTATATCGGAGTGGGGGCGGCCAGCTTCGTGGACATCCCCGAGGCCACCCGGCGGGGCATCGTGGTGACCAATACCCCGAATTACGGCAACCGTTCGGTGGCCGAGCACGCCCTGGGACTCATCCTCGCCGTGGCCCGCAACATCGCCCGGGGAGACCGCGACCTCCGGGCGGGACGCTGGACCTCGGCGGAGAGGGAAGGCGTACAGGTTTCGGGCCGCAGCATCGGGCTAGTGGGATTGGGGGCGGTGGGCCGGGAGATGGCCCGTCTCTGCAGCTCCCTGGGCATGCGGGTCTTCTATTACGATCCCCGGCGGCAGCCGGAAATGGAGAACACGACGACCTACCTGGAGCTCGACGAGCTGTTGTCCCGGTGCGACATCGTAAGCCTGCACGTGGCCTACACGCCGGAGACCCGCAACCTCATCGGGGAGAGGGAGCTCGCCCTCATGAAACCAGGCTCCATACTGGTGAACACCAGCCGGGGAGAGGTCCTGGACCTGCAGGCCCTGGCCGCTGCCCTGAGGGAGGGGAGGCTTTTCGGCGCGGGGCTGGACAACTACCCCGGCGAACCTCACCCCGACCTGGGCGAGCTGGCGGCCATGGAGAACGTGGTCCTCACTCCACACATCGCTTTCAACACCAGGGAAGCCAAGGACTGCATGACGGCCATGGCCGTGGAGAACGTGGTCTCCTTTTACCGGGGAGAGCCCCGCAACGTGATGAACCCCGAGGCGCTGGGGCGTCGCGGTACCGATCCGCTTGCGGAGCCGTGAAAGGCCGGGGAGGAGGGAGGACGGGACATCCTTCCCACCTTCCCCCACGCGGTCAGCCTTCCAGTCCCCAGAAGGTGGAAGTCGTGCGGGCACGCGGGGGACGCGGTCAAGAACGCCCCGTGGGCGGTCGATTACATTTTTATCCCCGGCGGTGAAGGGTAGGCGCCGGGTCCGGGAGGTGGGCGGTGCGACCGGTACAGGACCCGCGCCCCCCGGGGGTGAAAGCGGAATTTCCCGTGGGGGCCGGACGGTCCCACGGGCATGGAGAAGGAGGGGGATACGAGTAAAGATGCCCGGAACCAAGTCCTTTACCCTGGTCATCCCCAGCTACTGGGGGAGGAAGAGGGGTGAGCCCTTCCATCCCGAGGACGCCGTTTACGACCACCCCACGCCGGTGGACACCGAAGGGACCCTGGCCCGTGCCCTGGAGAGCATCCGCCTGCTCCGCTACCCGGATTTCCGGGTGGTGGTGCTGGGTGCGGCGACCCACCCCGAATTGGAGAGCGAGGTGGAGGAGAAGCTGGAGGCGCTGGTGTCTCCTTACCGGAAGCATTTTCCTCTCGCCCTTTTTACCCACCGCCAGGAAAGGGAGTTGCGGGCGAAGGTGGAGAAGGCGCAGGGGTCGGAGACGGCCGGGATGATCTCCCTGCGGGGCTATTCCAACATACGCAACCTGTGCCTGGTGGTGGCCTGCCTCAGCGGAGCGGATGCCGCGGTGCTCTTCGACGACGATGAGGTCTACGAGGACCCCCATTACCTGGAAAAGGTGGCCGAGAACATCGGCGGTGTGTACGGGGGCAGCTTCGTCGGTGGCCTGGCCGGTTACTACGTGAACCGTGACGGCGGTTACCGCCTTCCCCCCAACGTCGAACCGGTGCTCGCGGAGTGGCCCGCGGTGGAGTACATGAACCGGGCCTTCGAGATCATCGAGGGTCCGGATCGCCTCCGGCCGACCTCCTGGGTCTTCGGCGGGAACATGGTGGTACACCGCGAGCTGTACATGAAGGTGGCCTTCGATCCCCACGTTCCGAGGGGGGAGGATATAGATTACCTCATAAACGCTGCCTTCTTCGGGTACCGCTTTTTCCTGGACAATACCCTCTGGATACGCCATCTCCCGCCTCCCAAGACCGCACCCCTCTGGCGTCGCTTCCGGGAGGACTTGGACCGCTTTCTCTACACCAGGGAAAAGCTGCGTTCCCAGGAGCCGGCGGCGGGCTGCCGTAGGGTGGAGGTGGAGGAACTGGAGCCCTACCCGGGACGCTTCCTCCGGGAGGACCTGGAGGAGCTCGTTTACCGGACCTGCGTGCTCATGGGCATGGATTATCTTTCCAGGGACGACCGGGAGGGCTACCGGGAGAGCATGGCCAATCTGATGCGGTCCAAGGATTTGAGCCGCTTTCCCGCCTCGCCCTTCCGGTGGTACCTTGCATGGAGGGAGCGATGGGAGAAGCTTATGGACTTCCTGGCTTCCGCCCGAGAGTTGCGGGAGTTCATGGAGGCCCTGTTCGACGCCGGGGGGCGGGGATGAGAGTTCGCATTGCCTCCAGGCGATCGCGGCGGTTATAGTCCCTGAAAGTGGAGATCATGGAGCTTGACGACTCGCGATCGGTGCTCGACCCCCAGGTAATCGCGCGCTGCCGGGAGATAGGGCGCGCCGACATACTGGTGGGGATTCCCAGTTTCCGCAACGCGGAGACCATAGCCCACGTGGTGCGCACCGCAGCCGAGGGCATGGTGCGCTATTTCCCCGGCTTGAAACCGGTGCTGGTCAATTCCGACGGCGGTTCCACCGACGACACGGTGCAGGTGGTCCTGGATACGCCCGTGCCTCCAGGGGTGGAGAAGATCGTCACCCCCTACCGGGGCTTGCCGGGCAAGGGTTCCGCCTTTCACGCCATCTTCGAGATCGCCGTCCGCCTGGGCGCCCGCATCTGCGTGGTGGTGGACTCGGACCTGCGCAGCATCACCCCGGAATGGATAAGGCTCCTCGGCGAACCGGTATGGAAGGGGAGCTATGGGTTCGTGGCTCCCTACTACATACGCCACAAATATGACGGGACCATCACCAACAACCTGGCCTATCCCCTCACCAGGACCTTGTACGGGAGGCGCATCCGCCAGCCCATCGGGGGGGATTTCGGCTTCACCGGTTCCCTGGCCCTCATTTACTCCCACATGAAAGTCTGGCAGTCAGACATCGCCAAGTTCGGCATCGATATATGGATGACCACCACGGCCATCACCGAGGGTTTCCGCGTCTGCCAATCGGCCATGGGAGTCAAGGTGCACAACGTGAAGGACCCGGGGAGTGACCTGGGCTCCATGTTCACCCAGGTGGCTTCGACCATCTTCTATCTCATGGGGGAACACGAGGTGAAATGGATGCAGGTCCGGGGCTCCACCGCCACGCGCATCTTCGGGGACCCGCGCTACGCGGAGCCGGCCAGCATGGAGATCAACGTGGAGAACCTCATCGATCACTTCCAGGCCGGCTTCGCCGAGTACCGGGAGGTATGGGAGAGGGTCCTCGATCCAGCCGTTTTCATGGAGCTGGCCCTCGCCGCCCGAGCTCGGGAGGAGGACTTCTCCCTTCCCGAGGGCGTCTGGGCCCGGGCGGTCTATGATTTTGCGGTGGCCTACAACTTCGACTGCGGCCTCTCCAGCCGGGAGGTGGTGGAGGCCCTGATACCCATCTACTGCGCCCGCACCGCCGACTTCGCCCTGCGGACCCGCAACATGTCCAACCTGGAGGCGGAGCAGATGGTGGAACGCCAGGCGGAGGCGTTCGAGCTCCTGAAGCCCTACCTGGTGGAAAAGTGGCTTAAGGCCAAGGCCTCCGCGGTCGGCGGCGAGCCGCAAGGCCTCCTGCCCGTCTCCTGAGGCCCGGGGGGAGGACTCTCGGTCGTAGGAGGGGAGCCCGGGGAAAGGATACCTTCGCATAAGGGTAGCCCCAGGAATTTACCTCGTAGTTGGCACATGTCCAAAGTTTCCATATATTGTATTCTTACCTCCTTCTATGCTTCCACATGTGGTATTTTCAGGAAATTTGGTCCCGAGGGGTTGATTTTTTCCTCTCCGGGGTCGAAAATGGTAGTAAAGTGGAGAGAAGTGGAGGAAAAGGGTAGATTTTGGAGGGCTTTGCAGGCCGGGGGAGCCCTGGTGGTGGGAAAGGGTCGGCGGCTGAGGCCCGGATGACCTGAGGTGGAGAGGGAACGGATAAGGCGATGTTCCTGGGGACCTATGAGCACAGCATCGATGAGAAGGGAAGGGTGATCATGCCCGCCCGCTTCCGTTCCAGGCTGGAGGAAGGGGCGGTCATGGTCTTCTGGTTCGAGGAATGCCTGGCCGTCTTTCCCCGCCAGGAGTTTGAGAAGTTGATGGCCAAGATGGAGGCCCTCCCGGAGGGAAGCCGCGAGAGGCGGCAGATGGCCCGGGTGCTCTTCGGCAACGCCGGGGAGGCGGTCCCCGACCGCCAGGGAAGGCTGACCATCCCTCCCAGGCTCCGCCAGATGGCCGGCCTGGACAGGGAGGTGGTCGTAGTTGGGGTGATGAACCGCGTGGAGATCTGGAACCGAGAGCGGTGGGAGGAATCCATGCGCGGGGGCATCGAGAAGCTGGAGCAGAGCGGGGAGAGGCTGGCGGAGTTCGGATTCTGAGCCGCCGGAGCCTCGGAGGGGGGACTGGACCATGATGGAGATAATCACCACCAGCCGGAGGCAGTGGACGCGCAGGGAAGGAGGCACTTCCCGCTGCCTTCGCCGTTTACTGGAAATAAATGGGCGAAGGTGATTTGAGCCATGTTCCGGTACTCAGCCAGGAGGTGGTGGGCTTCCTGCGCCCCCGCTCCGGGAGCGTCCTGGTGGACGCCACCATCGGGGAGGGGGGGCACGCCCTGGCCCTCCTGCGGGAGATGGGGGGAAAGGGTTGCCTGATCGGCCTGGACGTGGACGGGGAGGCCCTGGCGAGGGCGCGGGAGCGCCTGCGGGAATTCTCCTCCGCCCTCGTCCTGCGACGCGCCAACTTCGCTTCCCTGCAGGAAGTGCTGGAGGAACTGGGGGTGGGAAGCGTGGACGGCGTGCTCCTGGACCTGGGGGTATCCTCCCTGCAGCTCGATTCCCCGGAGAGGGGGTTCTCATACCGGCTGAGCGGGCGCCTGGACATGCGCATGGACCCAGACCAGGATCTGGATGCCTGGAAGGTGGTGAACGAGTATGAGGAGAGAGAGCTGGCGCGTATTATCCGCGAGTACGGCGAGGAGCATTGGGCTTCCCGTATCGCTCGGAGCATCGCTGTCCAGAGAGAGCGCGCACCCATCGACACCACGGATCGACTGGCTGAGATTGTGAGGGATTCCATTCCCGCCGCGGCGCGCCGGCGGGGCGGACATCCGGCGCGCAGGACCTTTCAGGCCTTGCGCATAGAGGTCAACGGTGAGCTCCACAACCTGCAGGCGGTGCTGCCACAGGCGGTGCGGGTCCTGAGGAGGGGTGGAAGGCTGGTGGTCATCTCCTACCACTCCCTGGAAGACAGGATGGTGAAGAGATTCATGGCCGAACGGGGCTCGAGGTGCGCCTGCGCGATGGACCGGGAATGTGACTGCGGCAGGGAAGAGGAGCTGCGCCTGCTCACACCCGGACCGGTCAGGCCAGGCCCAGAGGAGAGGGAGGCCAACCCCCGTTCGAGGAGCGCCAAGCTGCGGGCGGCGGAAAAGAGGTGAGGAACGAGTTGTCCCTGGCCCTGGAGTGGAAGTGTCTGTCCGACCCCGCGCTGGGAGAGGAAAGGCGGCGCTTGGAGGAAAGGCGGCGCCGGGAAGAGGCCGTCAGGAAGGAAATGGAAAGAGCCAGGAGGTCCAGGCTGATCTTCACGGCCTTTCTGGCAGTGGCCCTCCTGGCCAGCGGGATACTGCTGTTGACCGTCGTCCTGCACGTAGGCGTGGTGCAGAACGAGGTGCGCCTGCGGGAGTCCCAGAGGGAGATCGAACTGGAAAGGCGTCGGCAGGACGCCTTGCGCCTGGAGATCGCTTCCCTTGAGTCCCCGGGAAGGATAGAGAGGGAGGCCGTGAGCAGGCTGGGGATGGTCCACGTGGAAAGAGCGGAGTACCTGCAGACCCCCGCCTACCGCGCAGCCGTGGAGAGGAAGCTTCGGGAGCGGGAGGCGGCGGTTCCGGAGGTCCAGGCCAGGGTGGACGGACCGGAAGAAGGAGGTATCTGAACCGAAGCAGTACGAGCTTGAAGGGTTGAGCGCGCCTACTGGCGAAATTCATCATATGGCCGCCATGCCGCGCGGCTCGGGCATCCAAGGAGGACGAGGTGTCGAAAGGAAAAAACAGGGATGCCAGGATAAACTTGGCAGCCCTGCTCCTGATGGCCGCTTTCGGCTTCATCGCCTACCGTTTGGTTTACCTCCAGGTCCTTAAGACCGACCGCTACGAAGCCCTGGCCAGGGAGCAGAGGCAGCATTTCGCGGACCTCAAGCCTCGGCGCGGCTCCATCCTAGACCGCGACGGTGAGGTGTTAGCCATCAGCCAGGAAGCTTATTCCATTTATGCCATTCCCTACCTGATAGAGGACGCCGGCGCCGCGGCCGCCGACCTCTCTCTGGTGCTGGGAAAACCCAGGCAGGAGATAGAGGAGAAGCTTCGCTCCGGCTCCGGTTTCGTTTACCTGGCTAGAAAGACGGATCCGGATACGGCGGAGAAGGTGGAGGCCCTAGGGATCCAGGGCATCGGCCTGGAGAAGGAGAGCAAGAGGTTCTACCCCCAGAAGGAGCTGGCTTGCCAGGTCCTGGGATACGTGGGCACGGACAACGTGGGCCTGGCCGGGGTGGAGCTCCAGTATGAGGGGCTCCTGGCCGGCGAGGAGGGCCAGGCGGAGCTGGAAGTGGATCCCAGGGGCGATCCCATTCCCGGGGTGACCAGGATGATAAAGAAGCCCGTGGATGGCTGCGACATCCAGTTAAGCATCGATTCCGAGATACAGTTCAAGCTCCAGGAGCAGCTTAAGTTGTTTGTCGAGGGCAGCGGCGCCAAGGGCGGCACGGGCCTGGTCATGGATTGCCGCACGGGGGAGATACTGGCCATGGCCACCTTTCCGCACTTCGACGTCAACGCCTACCCGGAGACGGATCCCGCTCTGACCCGCAACCGCGCCGTCACCGACGCCTTCGAGCCCGGGTCGGTGCTCAAGGTGGTGACGGCCATGGCCGCCCTGGAGGAACAGGTGGTCACGCCGGGTTCGGTGATCCACATACCACCCTCCATCCAGGTGGGGAAATACGAGTTCAAGGACGATCACCCCATGCCCAGGAGCGACTTGACCTTCACCGAGGTGATTGCCCATTCCTCCAACCTGGGAACCATCAAGACGGCCATGAGCCTGGGGAAGGAGGCCATGGTGGAATACCTGCGCCGGTGCGGCCTGGGAACCCCCACCGGGGTGGATTTCCCCGGGGAGGCGGCAGGTAAGGTGCCGGACCCGGAGGCCTGGACGGCCACCACCCTTCCCACCGTGGCCATCGGGCAGGGTATAGCCGTGACCCCCCTCCAGCTGGCGGTGGTGATGGCCGCGGTGGCCAACGGGGGGACGATGGTCCGGCCGCATTTCCTGCGCTGCGTGATCCATCCCGATGGAACCCGGGAGGAAAACCGGGTGGAGGGTGAGCAGCGGGTGATCTCCGAGAACACCGCCGCCTCTCTCCGCCATATCCTGGGGGAGGTAGTGCGGGTGGGGACCGGGACCCGCGCCTCCATGAGCCTTTACAACTGCGGGGGCAAGACGGGCACGGCCATGAAACCCGACCCCAGGGGCGGCTACCGAGAGGCTTACATCGCCAGCTTCGCCGGCTTCGCCCCGGCAGAGGACCCCCGCCTGGTGGCGGTAATCACCCTTGACGAGCCGGCGCAGGTATACGGGGGGCTGGCCGCCGCCCCCTGCTTTTCGAGGGTTATGGAATTCTCCCTGCAGCATCTGGTAATTACTCCCAGCCAGGAAAAACGCAATACCAGCGACAGGGTGGTACGGCAATGAAGCTTTCCCGTCTCCTAGAAGGGCTAGAGGGCCTGAGGTTTTCGGGGGGAGCCGATGTCGAGATCGGGGGCCTGGCCTACCATTCCGCCCGGGTGAGGCCGGGAGACCTCTTCGTGGCCGTGCCCGGCTTCCGCACCGACGGACATCTATACCTTAAGGAGGCGCTGGAGAGGGGGGCCGTGGGACTGGTGGTGGAGGAAGGGCGCCAGGTGCCCCTCCCGCTACCTCCAGATACAGCCCTGGTGCGGGCGGTCGACACCCGCCTGGCCCTGGCGCTTCTGAGCGACCGCTTCTGGGGACATCCCAGCGGGAAACTGGCCCTGGTGGGGGTTACTGGCACCAACGGCAAGACCACCACCACCCACCTGGTGGAGGCGGCGGCCACGCGCTGCGGGATAAAGGCGGGACTCATAGGGACGGTCACCTACCGGGTGGCGGGGCGGGAGCTGCCGGTGGAGCGCACCACCCCGGAGTCGGCGGACCTGCAGCGCATCCTGGCAGATATGGTGGAGGCGGGGTGCGGCGTGGCGGCCATGGAAGTCTCCTCCCACGCCCTGGCCCTGCGCCGGGTGGAGGGCTGCGAGTTCCGGGTGGCGGTGTTCACCAACCTCAGCCAGGATCACCTGGATTTCCACCGCCATATGGAAGAATATTACAGGACGAAGGAAATGCTTTTCCTGCCCCGCTCCATGGGTGGCCTGGGGGCGGCCGCGGCGGCGGTGAACGCCGACGATCCCTACGGGCGCCGCCTGGCTGCGAGCCTGGAGGGCGAGGTGTTGACCTTCGGGACGGGTGAGGAAGCCCGCCTGCGGGGCTGGCTCCTGGAGGCGGGCCTTAAGTCCTCACGGGTACGGGTGCGATACGAAGGCTGGGAGGAGGAAGGGGAGACGGCGCTGACCGGGATTTTCAACCTCCAGAACATCCTCGCTGCCCTGGCCGCCTGCATCCTCCTGGGGCTGGACCCCTCCGCCAGCCTGGCGGGCATCCTCTCCCATCCCGGGGTACCTGGGCGTTTCCAGGCCGTGGAGGAGGGTCAAGATTTCGCCGTGCTGGTGGACTACGCTCATACCCCGGATTCCCTGCGCCGGGTCCTGGAGGCGGCACGGGCCATCAGCCGGGGCAGGCTGATTGTGGTCTTCGGATGCGGGGGGGATCGGGACCGGGGCAAGCGGCCCCTCATGGGGGAGATCGCCGTGCGCCTGGCCGACCTGGCCATCATCACCTCCGACAACCCCCGGAGCGAGGATCCTCTGTCTATCATCGAAGAGATCGAGAAGGGAGCCCGGCGGGCCGGCGAGGGCGGTTCTTGGCGGGTGGTTCCGGACCGCCGGGAGGCCATCGAGATGGCGGTGGGGGAAGCCGAAAGCGGCGACGTGGTGGTCATCGCCGGGAAGGGCCACGAGCGGGGGCAGATCTTCGCCGACCGCGTGGTCCCCTTCGACGACGTGGAGGAAGCCGGAAAGGCGCTGCGGAGGAGGCTGGGCAGGACATGATACCCATGACCGTGGAGGAGATAGCGCAAGCCGTGGGGGCGGAGGTCGTGTACCTCGGCGATAGGGGCAACCGGCGCATATCCCGGGTCTCCACGGACACCAGGACCCTGAGAAAAGGGGAGCTCTTCTTCGCCCTTCGCGGACGCAACTACGACGCCCACGACTTCCTGCCCCAGGCGCTGGAGAAGGGAGCGGCGGCACTGGTGGTCTCCAGGATAGGTCCCGCCACCTTGAGGTCGTCGGAGGCCGCGGGCGCGGCCGTGCTTCGGGTGAGGAACACCCTGAGCGCCCTCGCCCGGCTGGCGGGACGGCAGCGGGAGATGCTGGACTGCGAGGTGGTGGGCATCACTGGCTCCACCGGCAAAACGCTCACCAAGGATTTCATGGCGGCGGTCCTCTCCCGGGCTGGGGAGGTCGTCTCCCCCCCGGGGAGCTACAACAACGAGATCGGCGTACCCCTGACCATCTTGAAGGCGGGGCGAGATACCCGCTTCCTGGTCCTGGAGATGGGCGCCAGGGGAAAGGGTCACATCCGCGACCTGTGCGCCTTTTCCAGGCCCGGAATAGGCGTGGTGACCAACATAGGCTATGCCCACCTCCGCTGGTTCCGCACCCGCGAGGGGCTGGCCGAGACCAAGGGAGAGCTCCTGCAGGCCCTCCCGCCGGAGGGCACGGCGGTGCTCAACGCCGATGACGAATTCACGCCTTTCTTGCGGAAGATGGCTTCCTGTCGCGTGGTGAAGTTCGGGACCGGCCGGGGAGCGGAGGTACGGGCGGAGAGGGTAGCCCTGGACGACCGGGGCAGGGCGAGGTTCCTGTTGCGGCTCAAGGGAGGTGATAGTTGTGAGGTGAGGCTGCCTTTGCCCGGCCGCCACAACGTGGAGAACGCCCTGGCGGCCGCGGCGGTGGGGGAGATCCTGGGGGTGAGGACGGAGGATATAGTCGCCGGATTGCAGGAGGCGAAGGTGACCGGATGGAGGATGGAAATGATTACCAGACCGGACCAGATCACCATCATCAACGACGCCTACAACGCCAACCCCGTCTCCATGCGCTCGGCCCTGATGGCCCTGGGGGACCTGGCCAGGGGCAAGAGGGCCATAGCCGTCCTGGGGGACATGGCCGAGCTGGGCCCCGTTTCGGAGAGGGCGCACCTGGAGGTGGGCAGGATGGTCGTGGAGTACGGAGCGGACATCCTCATCACCGTGGGCCGCAGGGCGCGCAAGATCGCCCAGGCGGCGAGGGAGAGTGGTCTGCCGCGGGGCAGCGTATTCTCCGTGGAGCGCGTGGACCGGGCGGCGGAGATCCTGCGGGCCATCATCGAGCCGGGAGACGTGGTACTCATCAAGGGCTCGCGCTTCCTGGGGCTGGAGAAGCTCTTGGACCTGGTGGCCTGAGGGCCGAAGGGGTAATATACACGCTGAGCCGCGGCGGGGTTGAAGGGATGGCGCGGCGCTGAAGCACGTGGAAAGGTAGGCTCCTTTGTACCGGGTGATGGGAGCGCTGCTGGTGAGCCTGGTGGTGTGCATCTTCGGCATGCCCCTGTTCATCAGCTGGTTGCGCAGGAGAGGCATAGGACAGTTCATAAGGGAGGACGGCCCGCAGGCCCACCTGGCCAAGGAGGGCACGCCCACCATGGGAGGGGTGCTCATCGCCTTCTCCACCCTGGCGGGGTTCTTGCTCATGGCGGTCAGGTTGACCACGGGGACCGGATTCGCCCTGGGCCTGGCCCTGCTGGGCTGCGGACTCCTGGGCTTTGCCGACGATTACACCAAGCTGCGCTACGCCCGTTCGCTGGGACTCAAGGCCCGTCACAAGCTCTTCTGGCAGCTCCTGCTCTCCGTGGCCCTGGCTTACCTGGCCACCAACCATTTCGGGGTGGACACAAAGCTCTACTTTTTCCGGAGCGATTCCGTGCTCTGCGACCTGGGGCCCTTCTACTTCCTCCTGGTCTACTTGATGATCATAGGGTTTTCCAACGCCGTGAACCTCACCGACGGCCTGGATGGGCTAGCCTCGGGGGCCACCATCCTGGTGATGACCGCCTACGTGCTCATCGCCTTCATCCAGTTCCGCAACCATCAGTTCCTCTACCCGCACGTGAAGGGGTCCCTGGATATCGCCATCTTCTCCGGGGCCGTGATGGGTAGCTGCGTGGGTTTCCTGTGGTGGAACGCACCGCCGGCCAAGATCTTCATGGGGGATACCGGTTCCCTGGCCCTGGGTGGGAGCCTGGCCACGGTGGCCATGCTCTCCAAAACGGAGCTCCTCCTCCTGGTTCTGGGGGGGCTTTACGTCATGGAGGCGGCCTCGGTGGTCATCCAGGTGGCGGTTTTCAAGGCTACCCGCAGGCGGGTCTTCCGCATGGCGCCCCTGCACCACCACTTTGAGCTCAAGGGATGGTCGGAGGTGACCACCCTAATCCGCCTGTGGATCGTGGCCGGGTTCTGCGTGGGCATCGGCTTCCTGCTCTTTTACATCAATTACGTGGGAGGGAAATAGGCATCGTGGAGAAAAGGGCCGGAAACATGGACACACCGCGGGGATGGTCGACCCCGGAGGCCGGGCTGGTGCTGGTCATCGGGCTGGGCGTGTCGGGGCGCGCCGCGGCGGATAAGCTCCTCCGGGAGGGCATAAAGGTGCGCATCAACGACCTTTCGGATTCCGAGGAGATGCGCCTCGCAGCGCGCTCCTTCGCGGAACGGGGAGCGGAAGTGGTCCTCGGGCACCACCGGGAGGAAGTGCTGCGGGGCGTGGAACTGGTGGTGGTGAGCCCGGGGGTGCGTTCACGCCTTCCCCTTCTGCGGGAAGCCGAGGCGCGGGGGATTCCCGTGTGGAGTGAAATAGAACTGGCCTGGAGGTACGCCCGCGGCCCGGTGGTGGCGGTCACCGGCACCAACGGAAAGACCACCACGGTGAGCATGATCGAGGCCATCCTGGAAAAGGCGGGTATGCGGGCCAGGGCGGTCGGCAATATCGGTTTTCCCATGGTCACCGCCGTGGAGGAGATGGGACCCGGGGACCCACTGGTAGTGGAGGTCTCCAGCTTTCAGCTCTTCTACATTCGCGACTTCAGGCCGCGCGTGGCCGTGCTCCTGAACGTTTCCGAGGACCATTTCGACTGGCACCGTGACCTTGGGGAATACCTGGAGGCCAAGAGCCGCATCTGGATGAACCAGGGCCCGGGGGACCAGGCGGTCATAAACCTCGATGACCCCTTATGCGTAAAGGCTGTGAGTACCGCACCCGCCGGAAAGTGCTTTTTCAGCCGTCGGGGAGCGGGGGAGGCGTGTGTCTTCCGCGAGGGGGACGCAATCCGCTTCCGCGACCCGGAGGGCGGACGGACGGTAGAGATCATGAGGGTGGAGGAGCTGGTCCTACGAGGGGAGCATAACCTGGAGAACGCCCTAGCCGCTTCCGCCGCCTCCCTGCTGATGGGGGTCCCGCCGGAAGCGGTGCGGGAGGCCCTGCGGGAATATCGGGGCCTTCCTCATCGCCTCCAGTGGGTGGGGGAACGCGGCGGCGTTTCTTTCTACGATGATTCCAAGGCCACCAATCCCCATGCCGCCCTACGCGCCCTGAGCGCCTTTCCCGGCCCCATGCTGCTTATCCTGGGAGGTCGCAACAAGGGACTTCCCTTCCGGGAACTGGCTGCGGAGATAGCCAGGAGGAACGAGCGGGGCGGCGTACGCATGGTCTACCTCATCGGAGAGGCGGCGGAGGAGATAGAGGTCGCGCTGGAGGAGGAGGGTCCCGCCGTACCTCGGAAGATCCTGCCGGGACTGGAGGAGGTCTTCGAGGATCTGCCCCGCAGCGCGAGAGGGGGTGACGTGGTGGTCTTCAGCCCGGCCTGCGCTTCCTTCGACCGTTACCGCGATTACCGGGAGCGGGGAGACCATTTCCAGAGATTGGTAAAAGAATATATGGAGAAAAGGGATGGCAGATAGGCGCGCGGGAAGAGAGGTTCGCCGCCCGGCTACGGAGAGGCGGCGTGGCGCCGCCGGGGCGCCCGTAAGACGGTCCCCGGCATT
This sequence comes from Actinomycetota bacterium, assembly GCA_030019255.1. Lineage (NCBI taxonomy): Bacteria > Bacillati > Actinomycetota > Actinomycetota bacterium. Next base: position 167,242 of record JASEFK010000007.1, on the reverse strand, counting down.
CCGGGATGGGAGCGGAGTCGCCTCCGTGCACGCCTTGCCCCGGGGGAAGGATACAAGTACGGGGGTGGCCCCGGCCCGTCTTGACGGTACCGCCTATACCCTGCTGGCCGCGGTACTGCTCATGTGCCTTTTCGGGATGGTGATGATCTTCTCCGCCAGCTCCGGCTCGGCCCTTGACCACTACGGGTCCAGCTACTATTTCCTCCTCCGTCAGGCCCTCTGGTTCGCGGCGGGACTAGCGGCCCTGGCGGTGCTGGCGGGGATGGATTACCGGCGCTTGGTGCAGCTCTCCCCACTTCTGGTGGTCCTCTCCCTGGCGGGGCTGGTGTCCGTCCTGCTGTTCGGGGAGGTGGTCTACGGGTCGCGCCGCTCGCTGAACATCGGCCCCCTGGTCATACAACCCTCCGAGCTGACCAAGCTCTCCCTTCTCCTCTTCGCCGTATACCACTACGGAAGGAGGCGCGAAAGCCCGAAGACCTGGAAGGAGATAGCGGTTCCCGTCCTGGTGGTCACCGCCCTGGCTTCCCTTCTCATCATCCTGGAACCTGACCTGGGAAGTATGCTCATCGTGGCCTTTTCGGCCTTCGTGGTCCTCTACTTGGCCGGCGCGCCGTGGGAAAAGGTGGTTTCCCTGGCCGTGAGCGGCGTAGGCCTCACCCTGCTGTTCATCGTCATCTCCCCCTACCGCAGGGCACGTTTCCTAGCCTTCCTGGATCCCTGGAGCGCTCCCAGGGAAGGCGGCTTTCACGTCATCCAGTCCATGCTGGCCCTGGGATCGGGGGGCCCGACCGGGCTGGGGTTGGGCATGAGCCGGCAGAAGTTCTTCTACCTTCCCAACGCCCATACCGATTTCATCTTCTCCATCATCGGCGAGGAGCTGGGCCTGGTGGGAACCCTCACCGTCCTGCTCCTCCTCTCCATCTTCGTGTACCTGGGCCTGAGGATAGCCCGTCGGGCCCCGGACCGGACGGGCAGGATGCTGGCCGGGGGGGTCGTCTGCATGCTGGGAGCGCAGGCGGTGGTGAACATGGGGGCCGCCACCGGGGTGCTGCCGATTACCGGCATCACCCTTCCTTTTTTCAGTTACGGCGGTTCCTCCCTGGTGATATGCCTGTGCATGACCGGTATACTCTTAAGCGTTTCCCGCGGGGGCGAGAGGCGGGCAGCTGGGACGAAGAAGAGGAGGAGCCGTGAGGATAGCCATCTGCGGGGGAGGGACGGGAGGTCACCTGCATCCCTTGCTGGCGCTGGCCGGCGAGCTCGCATCGCGTGAGGGAGTGGAGATCACGCTCTACCTGGGCGGGAAGGCGGAATCCCCGGCGTCGCTCCCCGGACTCCGGACGGTCTTCGTGAGGGTGAGCGGGTTCAGCCGCCGGCCGGACGCGACCAACCTGAGGGCTTCCGCCGCGCTCGCCGGCGCCTTTATCCGCTGTCGTTCGGACATGAAGGAGAACATCCCGCGAGTGGCGGTGGCCTTCGGCGGGTACGCCTGCTTGCCCGGTGCCCTGGCCGCCCTGAGCCTGCGCGTGCCCCTGGCCATCCACGAGCAGAACGTGATACCCGGTTCGGCCAATCGGCTGCTGGCCGCCGCCGCCCGGACAATCGCCATTTCCTTTCCCGAGACCCTGAACCATATGCCCTCCTGGGCGGAGAAGGCGGTGGTGACCGGAAACCCCCTTCTCGCCAGGGGGGAAGGGGACGAGGATCCCTATTTACATTTCCGGCTGGAGCGCGGGCGCAGGACGGTGGCCGTGGTGGGAGGCAGCCAGGGGGCGGGCAGCCTGAACCGGGCGGTCCTGGAGGCGCTTCCGGCCTGGAAGGACCGCGGAGACCTGCAGGTGGTGCATGCCGTGGGTCGGGACAAGTACCAGGAATTCATGGAGGTGGCGGCGAAAGTGGATTGCGGAGATCTCCTGTACCGACCGGTGGATTTCGTGGAGCGCATGGACCTCCTGTACCGGGCGGCGGACCTCGTGGTGTGCCGGGCCGGCGCCTCTACCGTTGCCGAGCTGGCCGCGGCCGGCAAGGCGGCCGTCCTGGTTCCTTACCCCTATGCCACCGCGGGTCACCAGGACGCCAACGCAGAGGTCCTGAGGGCGGCGGGGGCGGCGGTGGTGATTCCCGACCGGGAGATGAACGGGGAGCGTCTTGTACGCGAGGTGGAAAGGCTATTGAACGAGGAAGGCAGGCTGGAGGAGATGGGCAGGGCCGCCCTGGGCGTGGCCCGGCCGGACGCGGCCCGCAGGCTGGCCGAAGTGGTGTTGTCGCTGGCGGGTGGATGAGGATGGACTTCAAGGGAAGGGTGCACTTCGTGGGCATAGGCGGCGCTGGCATGAGCGCCATCGCCGCCGTGCTGCTGGCCCGGGGAGTGGAGGTCAGCGGGTCCGACCTGAAGGAGTCCCGGAACACGGAACGGCTGCGGGAGATGGGGGCCCGGGTCTTCATCGGCCATGACCCCCGCAACGTGGAGGGCGCCGGGGTGGTGGTGGTCTCCTCGGCGGTCCCGGAGAGGAACCGAGAACTGCAGGAGGCTCGCAGGAGGGGAATCCCCGTCCTTCCCCGCGCCGCCATGCTGGCCCGCATCATGGAGGAGGGGAAGGGGATCGCCGTGGCGGGGACCCACGGAAAGACCACCACCACCTCCATGGTGGCCATGATCCTGTCCCGAGCCGGCCTGGACCCCACCTACGTGGTAGGGGGAGAGCTCAACGACGTGGGAAGCAATGCCCACGCGGGGAGCGGGGAATTCGTGGTGGCCGAGGCGGACGAGAGCGACGGGTCCTTCCTGCTCCTCAAGCCCTGGGCGGCGGTGGTGACCAACGTGGAGGAGGATCACCTGGATTACTACCGGGAGCCGGGGAGGATAAGGGAGCATTTCGAGCATTTCGTCGGGCTGGTCCCCCTGGACGGGATCCTGGTGGTCGGAGGGGATGACCCGGGGGCGCGCTCCCTCAAGAAAAGAGGCCCGGCCCGGACCTATACCTTCGGAGAGGGCGAGGACTGCGACTACCGTTTTTCCAACCTGCGGGTCTTCCGCGGCGGCAGCTCCTTTTCCGTGTCCTTCCGGGGAAGGCGGCTGGGCGAGCTGCGCTTGAGGATACCGGGACGGCACAACGCCTACAACGCCCTGGCCGCCCTGGCCCTCACCCACGCCATGGGGGTGGATTTCCGCACCGCCGCCGAGGCCCTGTCCTCCTTCCAGGGGGTGCGACGGCGCTTCCAGGTGGTGGACGAGATAGCCGGCATCAGGATCGTCGACGACTATGCCCATCATCCCTCCGAAGTGCGCTCCACCCTGGAGGCCGCCTCGCTGGAGGAAAGGGAGCGCATAGTATGCCTTTTCCAGCCCCACCGCTACTCGAGGACCTCAGCGCTGTGGCGGGATTTCGGCACGGCCTTCAAGCGCGCCCACCTGCTGGTCCTCACCGACGTGTACGCAGCGGGCGAGGATCCCATGCCCGGGGTGGACGGAAAGCTCATCCTCAACGCGGTGCTGGAGGAAGAACCCTCCAAGCAGGTGGTCTACGTTCCCAGGCGCGCGGCCCTGGGGGAGGCGACGGTGCGCTTTCTCCGTCCCGGCGACCTGGTCATAACCATGGGGGCGGGGGACATATCCCTCTGCGCCCGTGAGATTTCCTCCCTGCTGCGGGAAAGGGATGATGGTGGTGCGCGGGAAGGATGCGACGCGTAGGATAGAGAATCTCTACCGTAAGCTTCACGGCCGGTTGAGGGGTGAGGTACTGAAGGATGTGCCCCTCTCAGGTTACACATCCTTTCGCATCGGGGGTCCCGCCGACCTCCTGGTGGTACCCAAGGGACAGGAGGAGCTGGTCCTACTCTCCCAGGCGCTCCTGGAGGAGGGATGCGATTTCCTGGTCCTGGGCAAGGGGACCAACGTTCTGGTTTCCGACTCCGGTTTTCGCGGGGTGGTGGTGCTGCTTTCCCAGGGATTGAAGAGGGCCCATATTCAGAGTGAAGGTGAAGTATATGTTGAGAGTGGATGTGAACTGAACCGGTTGATAGTCTGGTGCCTGGAGCACGGCCTGGCGGGCTTGGAGGAGCTTTCCGGAATACCGGGGAGCGTGGGGGGAGCGGTGCGCATGAACGCGGGAGCCCACGGCAGGTGCGTAGGCGACCGGGTGGAGTTGGTAAGGGTCCTGCGCCTGGAGGGGGAGGAGATAACCGAAAGGGCGCTCACGGCGCGGGAGGCCGGCTTCGCTTACCGCAGCGCCCTTGGGATCGGAGACCTGGAGATAATATATGAAGTTAAACTTAACCTTTATGTTGATGATAAAGAAAGGATTAAGGCCAGGAGGGAGGAGTTCCTGACCTGGAGGCGGGAGAGACAGCCCCTCGACAGGCCGTCGGCGGGAAGCGTCTTCCTCAATCCGCCGGGCATCAGCGCGGGAGAGATTATAGAGAGGTGCGGTCTCAAGGGCATAAGGGTGGGCGATGCGATGGTGTCGCCGAAGCACGCCAATTTCATCATCAACTTGGGTAGGGCAACCGCGGAAGACGTGCTGCGCCTCATGAACAGGATAAAGGAAGAGGTACACCGTAGGGAGGGGATCGAGTTGAAGGAGGAGATCAGGCTGGTCGGCTTCAGCGGGGGGGTATAGGGATTGGGCCGGGATTTGCGACGAGTGGCGGTACTCATGGGCGGGGTTTCCGGGGAGAGGGAGATTTCCCTGCGTTCCGGAGCCGCGGTCTCGGCCGCCCTGCGCGAACTCGGATACCGGGTCCTCGAGGTGGACCTGGGACCCTCGGCGGTGGAACAGCTGGCCTCCCTGCGCTCGGAGGTGGACGTGGCTTTCCTGACCCTGCACGGTCGCCTGGGTGAGGACGGAACGGTACAGGGAGTGCTCGAGCTGCTGGGGGTGCCCTACACGGGTTCGGGAGTCCTGGCCAGTGCCCTGGCCATGGACAAGCGCATGTCCAAACGCATCTTCCGCGCCGAGGGGATTCCGGTGGCCGAGGACGTGGTGATCAACGCCGCTGATGTCGAGGCCGCCGGGTTGAGGCGGACGGCAGAAGGGATAGCGCTGGACCTGGGTTTCCCGTGCATGGTCAAGCCCAACGGGGAGGGATCCACCCTGGGGTCCTCCAGGGCCTCCAACACCGAGGAGCTGGAGGAGGCCCTGCGGGTGGCCTTCGGCCATGACGACGTGGTGTTGGTGGAGAAATACATCCGGGGACGCGAGCTGACCGTTGGGCTACTGGGCGAGGAGCCGGAGGCCCTGCCAGTACTGGAGGTGGTGGCCAGCAAAGGGATCTACGATTACGAGTGCAAGTACACCCAGGGGATGACCGAGTACCTGGTTCCGGCGCCCATCCCGGAGAACCTGGCCGCTGAGCTGCAACGCCTAGCGGTGAGGGCTCATCGGGCCCTGGGGTGTGAGGGGGTCTCGCGGGTGGATTTCATGGTGGATGAGGGAGGAAGGGCCTACTGCCTGGAGGTGAATACCCTCCCGGGTATGACCGAACTGAGCCTGGTCCCCAAGGCGGCCGCCGCGGCCGGATACACCTTCCGGGACATGGTGGAAAGGATACTGCGCACCGCAAGGCTCAAGGTCGGTCGCCGCAGTGACACCGAAGACGGGCACGGTTCGTGAGCCCTAGACCGCGTTTCCGGCAAGAGGCCGTCTCGATCCGTGCCCGTGCCGCGGTCCAGCGGGCCCCCACTTCACCGCCTTGAATTCACGGTGCTTACGGAAGGAGAAACGGGATTGGCGACTGCGGGAAAACGCCGGGCGAAAGGGCCCGGAGGGAAAAGCGAACGCCTTGAGGGAGACCGCGCGCCGGAAAGCGCCGCGGAGCGGGAGGGGAAACTCCGTCGCGCGGGAGGGATGGAAGGACGTTCCAAACCTTTTTCGGTGGGCAGGAGGGGGAGAGGCCGGGCGGTCCCGGAAAAGAAAGGCGCGCGGAATGCGGCGGGACGGAACGAGCGAGCGCCTTCCGGTACCATGCTCCGCCGGGGTCGAAAGTCGACCGCCGGACCGCGAAGGCGGAGGCAAGCGGCAAGGGTGGGGGAAAGGGAGATGGCCGGGATGGAGGCGGGACACACCATGGGAAAGAGGATGGCCGGCCTCCTCGAGGATGCGGCGTCCCGTGAGTGGGGCCGGGAGAAGCGGGGGGCGCGAAGGGTCAAGCCCGGGGTGCACGGGGGCTCAGGCAAGCGGGAAACGTCGCCTGAAGGAAGACCGGAAAGGGGGCACAGGGCCCGGAAAGGGGATTCCCGCGGGGGGGTGCGGGCGCTCCTGGCGGCACTGCTCATAGCTTCCCTGGCCGCCCTGGCCTGGGTCTATCTTTTTACCGACGTCCTGAACGTGCGTCGGGTGGAAATCTATGGAAACCAAAGGTTGAGCGGGGATTACCTCCGTTCCATCTCCGGCATCACCTCCCGTACCCACCTGCTCAAGATGGACGTGGGCGCGGTGGAGAAGGCGCTGCTCGCCGAGCCCTACGTGCTCCGGGTGGAGGTGCATAGGCGTTTTCCCCATACGGTGATGATAAGGGTAACGGAGAGGACTCCCGTGGGGTGCCTGGTCCAAAACGGCAGGTTTCACCTTGTCGACCGGGAGGGGTTGGTGGTGGAAAGCGCTGATGCCGACCGGGAGGAGGTTCCCGAGATTACCGGCCTGCGGATGCCTCTCCTTTACCCCGGCGCCAGGTTGGAGGACCCTAGGTTCCAGGGCATCGTGGGACTGCTCGAGGAGATACCGGAGGAGTTGCGCGAGCGGACGGAGGAGGTGGGATACGCGGAAGGAGAAGGGTATTTTCTCCTGGCTGACAATACCAGGGTCATCTTCGGTGATTGTTCGGACCTCCGGCGTAAGGGGGAGATTGCCCAGGCGGCTATGCGGGAGATAGCGCCGCGTTACCCGGGACTGCAATACGTTGACGTCACCTATCCTGACCACCCGGCGATAAAGCCCCGATGAACCATATTCCCGGAAGGGATGAGACATCCCCTTACGGGAATGTAGGCCTGTTTTCCCTGTCCTTACGGTGACGCAGGTCTGTCCTCCCTTGGGCCGCGAGCCCCTCTTCCAGGTATAGCCCGCCTGGATCGCTTCCACGGGTTTTGATTGAGACTTAACATTTAAGGAAAAAAAGAAGTATAATCTTTCCGTAAAGGTACATGTTGCTTGACATCGGTAATATCCCGGGAACGGGTGCCAGACCTCAGGGCCGGGAAGGGAGCCGGAAGGGATGAACCCCCTGGTGCCTTATGGGCAAGAAGTTGCCTTGCGGAATGGTGAACGGGGAGATGGATGAATTTCCCTTCCATGGCGGGTACGAAGCAGGGAAAAGCTCGGATGGGCTGGACCCGGGGGAGGGTTTTGAGGGGAAGGATTCGGCCGTGGGGCCGTCGTAGTTATTGTTTGGCACGGTAGGAAGAAAAAGGAAAGTTAAAAACATTAAAGTAATGGTATAGAGTTTGCGAGCGCCTCGCGAAGATCGTTTCGGGAGGGCACGGATAAAGGAGGGACTGGAAATGCCGGAGACCGCGACCAATTACCTAGCGGTTATCAAGGTGGTGGGCGTTGGGGGAGGCGGCACCAACGCCATAAACCGCATGATCGATGCCGGGCTCAAGGGAGTGGAGTTCGTGGCCATCAACACGGATGCCCAGGCCCTCCTTATGTCCGATGCCGACGTGAAGGTGTACATCGGGGGCAACATAACCAGGGGCCTGGGGGCCGGTTCCAATCCCGAGATCGGGGAGCAGGCCGCCCTGGAGAACCGGGAGGCCATCGCCGAGGCCATCAAGGGAGCGGACATGGTCTTCATCACCGCCGGGAAGGGGGGAGGAACGGGTACCGGCGCCTCTCCCATCGTGGCGGAGATCGCCAAGGAGCAAGGTGCCCTGACCATCGGGGTGGTCACCCGGCCCTTCTCTTTCGAGGGGCGCAAGAGGGCCCAGCAGGCGGAGATGGGCATCGAGAAGCTGCGGGAGAAGGTGGACACCCTGATCATCATCCCCAACGACCGCCTCCTCGAGGTGGCGGAACAGAAGACCTCCATTCTCAACGCCTTCCGCATGGCCGACGACATCCTCCGCCAGGGGGTGCAGGGTATAACCGACCTCATCACCGTCCCGGGCCTTATCAACCTGGACTTTGCCGACGTGCGCACCATCATGTCCAACGCCGGTTCGGCCCTCATGGGCATCGGCGTGGCCTCGGGGGAGAACCGGGCTTCGGAAGCCGCGCGGGCGGCCATCTCCAGCCCCCTCCTGGAGGCCTCCATCGAGGGAGCCAAGGGCATCCTCCTCAACATCTCCGGTGGCTCGGACCTGGGCCTCTTCGAGGTCAACGAGGCGGCGGAGATCATCGCCAGCGTGGCCGATCCGGACGCCAACATCATCTTCGGCGCGGTGATCGACGATTCCCTGGGGGATGAGCTGAAGGTGACGGTAATCGCCACCGGGTTCGAGCTCGGCGCTGCTCCCTCCCGGCCGGGCCGCAAGGCCCTGAAGACGGAGGCGCCGCCGGAGAAGACCATGGTCTTCGAGTCCGAGGAGTTGGACATCCCCGTCTTCCTGCGCAACAAGTAGGCGTTCACCCGCATCCGGGTTCCGGTATGCGGCCGGAGGTTTTCGCGAGGCGGCTTTTCGTCCGCTTCGCTTTTCTTCTTTCCGGAGCGATGGGAAGGAAGGTCCGGCCGGACGTCGGGACCGGGAGAGAGGGGGAGTGGAAAAACGGGGGATGCGATTCAGCTTTCCGAGGGAGAAGGGTTGGCGCCCTCCCGGGTGGGTGCGGCGTCGGGAACGGCAGGGCGGAGGGGGCGGCGTTGTCAAGCGGGAACGCCCCTCCTTAATATGTATTGGTCGGCTCCGGCGGGAGAAGCGGGGAGGGCGCTCGTCGAATGTGCTCCCTGGAAGGGAGTCGAGGATGCGGGATCCTTTTCCAGGAAGGTGGAGGTGGGAAAGCGGAGAAAGAAGCGGCTTGCACGTTGTGGTCGCTCGCATGCGTGGGTCGAGCCGACGGGATGCGCGGGTGTGCAATACACTTGCCGGCCATAAGATCTAACGGGAAAGATGTATGAAGTGGGACGCGTAGAGACAACGCCACGTGGAGTAATACAAGGATGGAGAAGGGGAACGGCGTGGAACCCGTGAGCTCCCTCTTTAAGCGGGAAATCGGGCTGGTCAGCAAGCCGGGACGTTACCTTGGAATCGAGGTCAACGCCCGGCGCAAGCCCCTTTCCGAGCGGGGGCCCAATTGCGTTCTGGTCTACCCTGACGTTTACGAGATCGGCATGTCCCACCTGGGACTGGCCATCCTCTACGAGGAGATAAACGACCGCGAGGATTCCATGGCCGACCGCGCCTACCTCCCCTGGGTGGACATGCAGGAGCTCATGGAGAGAAAGGGGATACCCCTCTTTGGTCTGGAGAGCAAGGTCCCCCTCGGCCGCTTCGACCTGGTGGGCATAACCCTCCAGCACGAGCTGACCTACGCCAACGTGCTCCGGATACTTTCCCTGGCCGGCATCCCCCTGCGCGCCGTGGACCGGGAGGACTCCGATCCCCTGGTGGTGGGCGGGGGACCTGGAGCCTATAACCCCGAACCGGTGGCGGAATTCTTCGACTTCCTGGTGCTGGGCGAAGGGGAGGAGGTCATCCACGAGATCCTGGACGCGGTGCGCGAATGGAAGAACATGGGAAAGAAAGACCGGCCGGGTTTCCTGCGGCGCTGCGCCTCCATCCCCGGCGTGTACGTCCCCTCCCTCTACCGCGTACACTACCGTCCCGACGGCGCCCTCTCCGGCATAGAGGCCCTGGAGGGCGCCCCCATGCCGGTGCGCAAGCGCGTGGTCCCCGATCTCGACAAAGCGACCAGGCCTCGGAGGCCGCTGGTGCCCCTGGTCGAATCGGTGCACGACCGCTGCAGCCTGGAGATATTCCGGGGTTGTACACGGGGTTGCCGCTTCTGCCAGGCGGGGATGGTCTACCGACCGGTGAGGGAGAGGAGCGAGGACCTCCTCTACGCCTGGGGGCGGGAGATGATCTCCGCCACGGGATGTGACGAACTCTCTCTCTCCTCCCTGAGCAGCGCCGACTACTCGAGCATTCTCTCCCTGGCGGAAAAACTTTCCAGGGACCTGGAGAAGGAGGGGGTAGCCGTCTCCCTTCCCTCCCTGCGCACGGATTCCTTCTCTGTGGAACTGGCTTCCAGGGTGGGCAGGATACGCAAGACGGGTCTCACCCTGGCCCCCGAAGCCGCCTCGCCCCGCCTGCGGGCGGCCATCAACAAGGAGGTCACCGACGAGGACCTCCTGGAGGCGGTGGGCGCTGCCTACCGGGAGGGATGGCGGAAGATAAAGCTCTATTTCATGGTCGGCCTCCCCGGCGAGGAAGAGGAGGACGTGGAGGCCATCTGCGCCCTGGTGCGGCGCATCATGCGCGAAGGGGATGGCGGCAGGCCGCCCCGCGGGCTTCGCCTGTCGGTGAGCGTTTCCACCTTCGTGCCCAAGCCGCACACCCCCTTCCAGTGGGCGCGGCAGATCTCCCTGCCGGAGACCGCCCGGCGCCATTTCATTCTCAAGGAGGGGCTGCGTATCAAGGGAGTCACCTGGAAGTGGCACACCCGGGAGATGAGCTATCTAGAGGGGATACTGGCCCGTGGGGACCGGCGCCTGGGGCCCGTGGTGGAGGCCGCGGCTCGCGAGGGTTGCCTGGACAACTGGAGCGAGTTCTTCTCCTGGGAGCGCTGGCGGCGGGCCATGGAGGAGCAGGGCCTGGACCCCGCGTGGTACGTGGAGAGGGAGAGGAGCGAGGAGGAAGTCTTTCCCTGGGAACATCTTTCCGCCGGGGTCGACAGGTCCTTCCTGTGGGAAGAGTACCGGAAAGCCCTCAGGGGAGAACCCACGCCCGATTGCCGTTACGGCGATTGCCGGGACTGCGGGGCGTGCGATGGGAGAGAGGTCGTCAACAGGCTTGCGGGAGGGGGAAGTTGAAGCGTATACTGGTAAAATATTACAAAAAGGGCGAGGCCGCCTATCTCTCCCACCGCGAGACCATGCGGGCCCTGGAAAGGGCCCTGCGCCGCTCCGGGGCGGATCTCGTCTTCACCTCCGGTTTCCACCCAAGGGTGAAGGTGAGCTTCGCCCCCGCCCTGCCCCTCGGAGTGGCGGCGGAGGCGGAATACCTTGAGGTGGCCGTGGAGAGGGAGCCCGACTTGGAGGACATGCTCAGGAGGATGAACGAGGCGCTTCCGGATGGGCTGGGAGTGGTCTCCCTCCAGGTGCTACCCGGGTACATGCCCAAGCTCTCCCGCTGGGCGCGCTACGGGCTGTACCGGGTGGAAGGCGGGGACGGCGTCTTCCATCTCTGCCTGCGGGTGGACGGTGAGGGTGGAGGCAGGTTGCGCGATGCCCTGCAGAGGCTGAAGGAGCGTTTCGGCGTAGAGGCCGAGAAGGTGACCAGGGTGGGCATCTACGCTTCCCGGGATGAGATCCTGGAGGAAAATCCCGAAAAAGCATATTTTTACCATGCGGGAAAGGGAGAACTGGAGATCATGGAGGAAAGCGGTGCTGGATAGGAGGAGTAGAAAAAACCTCGATATCTGCGAGTCCAGATTTTACCATGCGGGAAAGGGAGAACTGGAGATCATGGAGGAAAGCGGTGCTGGATA
>JASEFK010000007.1:151447-155502 GCA_030019255.1 Actinomycetota bacterium | reverse complement strand
TAGGAGGAAGAAGAAAAGCCTCGAGGTCCGGCAGGCCAGCCCGGTGGAGAAGGAGATCGTCGTCGCCACCTACGACGGCGAAACCCGGGTGGCGGTCATGGAGAAGGGTGTCCTGCAGGAGATCTTCGTGGAACACGCGGACCGCCGAAGCATCGTCGGCGACATATACAAGGGTCGGGTACAGAACGTCCTGCCGGGCATGGAGGCCGCCTTCGTGGACATCGGCCACAATCGCAACGCCCTGCTCTACGTGGGGGATATCTTCGTGGACCGGGCCAGGTGGGGCGGGAAGCCGGACATCACCAAGCTCCTCAAGGTGGGGCAACCGGTGGTGGTCCAGGTCACCAAGGACCCCATGGGCGGGAAGGGCGCGCGACTGACCACCTACCTCTCCATCCCCGGACGTTACCTGGTGCTCCTGCCTCAGAACGATACCGTGGGCATCTCGCATAAGCTGAGCGAGCAGGAAAGGGAGAGGCTGCGGCGGCTGGTGGAAGAGGTGAAACCCCGGGGAGTGGGCCTCATCGTGCGCACCGCAGCCCGGGACGCGGAGGCCGCCGAGCTCAGGAAGAGCCTCGCCTACCTGAGCAAGGTATGGCACCAGGTGCGCAAGAATTCCGAGAAGAAGAGGGCGCCGGCCGTCCTCTACCAGGAACCGGAGCTGGAGGTCAAGGTGGTGCGGGACATCATGGACGCCAGCTTCGAGCGCATCCTGGTGGACTCCCACCGCTCCTTCCGGCGCCTGCGCCATTACCTGAGAATGGTGGCGCCGGACCTGGTCGAGCGGGTGCTGCATTACACCGGCTCCACCCCGCTTTTCGAGGCCTTGGACATCAACCGGCAGATAAAGGACGCCCTGCGCCGCGAGGTGCCTCTCCCGTCCGGTGGTTACATCGTCATCGACACCACGGAGGCCCTGACGGCCATCGACGTGAACACAGGAAGGTTCGTGGGCGACAAGTCCCTCGAGGACACCGTCCTCCAGACCAACATCGAAGCGGTCACCGAGGTGGTGAGGCAGCTCCGCCTCCGGGACATCGGGGGAATTATAATCATCGACTTCATTGACATGAACGAGTCCCGGAACCGCCGGGCGGTTCTCAAGGCCCTGAACCGGGAACTGGAGAAGGACCGCACCAAGACCTACGTGGTGGAGCTCACCAAGCTGGGTCTGGTGGAGATGACCCGCAAGAACGTCTCCGAGGGGCTGATAGAGGCCTTCGGCGAGACCTGCCCGGTGTGCAAGGGTAGGGGGATGGTCTTCCGGGAGCCATGATGACCGCATGACCGGAGGCCTTGATAAGAAACGGTCGAGCCCGGAAGGAGATGCCGGTGAGTTGTCAATGCCTGCCCAACGGAAGGAGGGAAGGGGCTCAGGGGCAGCTTCCGTGAAGGACGTGCGCGGCGGTTAGCCAACTGGTCTGTGGGGGAGGGGCGAGTTGCGGAGGGAAGGGGAGAAGGGCGTTTTCACCGTGCCGCACGGCGAGGAAAGCGACCAGGAAACGCTGCTGAGGAAAACCGGGAGGACAGAAAAGGAAGGCAAGAGGAAGGGCAGGTTACTCCTGGTCATCGGCGTCAGCCTGATCCTCTGCGGGCTTCTGACCCTGGCCTGCATATACGCCTACATCCATTACACGAACCGCAGGGCGGCCGCGGCCCAGGAGGAGCTCTTCCGCGCCTGGGAGGAAAGGCCCCTGGTCCCCGGAAGAGATCCGGTGGCCGTGGGCGATGGAATCGCCCGCATCGTGGTGCCCCGCCTGGACCTGGACGCCATCGTGGTGGAGCTGGAGGGGCTGGATGACACCGAGAACCTCAAGCGTGGACCGGGGCATCTCCCCGGGACCGCTTATCCAGGGCAGGAGGGCAACTGCGTGATCAGCGGTCACCGCACCACTTATGGAGCCCCCTTTCGCCACATTGAGGAGCTGGAACCCGGCGACGAGATTATCCTGGAGACCGCGGATGCGCGGTATACCTACCTGATCTACGGGCAGTGCATCGTCCTGCCCACCGACCTTACGGTGATGGAGCAGGGAGGGGAGCCCAGGGTGACCCTGACCGCCTGCCACCCCTGGTACAGCGCCTCGCGGAGGATCGTCGTGTTGGGGCGCCTGGCGGGAGCCTATAAATTGGAGGGTCCCAAGGACGCGGCACCAGATGACTGATTATCAATGGGTGTGGTGCCTTAAGAGCTGGAAGACCGATTATCCACGAGCGTGGTGCCTTAAGAATGTGAGTAGTTGTCGGTAGTTACCAGGCCGGACGAGCACGTTGAAATCCCCTTTAACCCCGGATCTCTTGCTTCCGGGCCAAGATCACCATAGCCACCCCGGCCGTTCGGCGCCAAATTCATAGGCCGTATGCAGTACACGGCGTGGTTTGACGGTTTTTGATGGGGTTTTTGCCGATGGAAGGCCGGAAACGTGCCTAAAAGATTAATGTTAAAAATTAGGACCGGAAAGTGGGCAAGCTTTCCGGTCCGCGCCAAAACTCACTCGGCATAGATATTTTGGCAATAGTTATATCGTCACCCCTCCCCGAAGACTTTAGGGTATTTTTCTCGCCCCGCGCGGCACTGTCTCCGCAGCATCCTTCGAAGGCTTCGAATAAGGACCGGAAAAATGTTCGCCGCGGGACTCAAGGTCTATATATAAGAGGCCGATAAAAGAGTTGAACTTGAAAACCGCATATCCCTGAAGGCGATAAAGGCAAACTCTTCCGAAAGGAGAGGGCGCAAAGCCATGGGTCTACGACCGCGCGAGCGGTTATGATTGCCAGGCTGCCGCCGTGAAAGCGACGCCCTTTCCGGAAGGAAAGGGCGTTTTTTTGGGGATGGGAAGAGTTGCCACCAGCCCTCGGGGACAAAAAGGGGTGAAACAAATGAAGGGGCTTAAAGGGTGGCGCGAGGGTACGATCTACCTAGTCGTGGTCCCCATCCTGATACTGGCCGCCGTGCTCCCCTGGGCGGTGCAAGCCACACACGCTGAGGCCGCGGTTAACGTCTCCGCGGAGGAGGCGCACATGTTGGAGCTGGTCAACCAAGCCCGAAACGCGGCCGGCCTCCCCTCCTTGCTGGTAGAGCAGCAGCTCACCGACTTCGCCCGCTCCTATTCCCAGGAGATGATACAGTACAACTTCTTCAGCCACGAGTCCCCGGTTTCCGGGGGGCTGCAGCAACGCATAGCCGCCCGGGGGATAACGGGTTGGACGCTGGCCGGGGAGAACATCGCCAAAGCCCCCAGCGTGGACGCGGCCTTTCAGGCCCTCATGAACAGCCCCTCCCACCGGCAGAACATACTGCGCCCGGAGTTCAACTGCATCGGGGTGGGCGTGGTCCCCGGGCCGGGCGGCCTGTACATAACCCAGGAGTTCATGCATTTTACCACCATCCCGCCCACTGCTGAGCAAGCGGGGGCTTCCCCCGCCCCCTCGGCCACCTTCGATACCTTCGTCCTGATAATGAACCCCAACGGGGCCACCGCCCGGGTGGAGGTGACCTTTCAGGGAGAGGGTGGCGACAACCGGGCCTTCACCTACCAGGTGGGGGCCTACAGCCGCTTCACCATTCCGGTCAGGGAAACGGTGGGTAAGGGGAGCTTCTCCGTGCGGGTGAAGAGCGACCTCCCGGTCCTGGCCGAGCGGTCCATGTACTTCAACTACCTCGGGAAGAGAGGGGGGTCGGATTCCATCGGAACCCCCAACCCCTCCAGTAGCTGGTTCTTCGCCGAGGGATACACCGGGGGGACCTTCGACACCTGGATACTCCTCCAGAACCCCAACGAGAGCGGGGCCACGGTGACCTTGAGCTTCATGCGTCCCGACGGCCGGGTGATCACCCGGCAGGTTAACGTGCCCGCCCGCCGGCGCTACACGGTGCACGTGGACGAGATACCCGGCCTGGAGTCCACCGACGTCTCCACCCAGGTGACCTCCGATCTGCCCATCGTGGCCGAGCGGGCCATGTACTTCAGCTACGCGGGCCGGGACGGGGGCCACGTGTCCATCGGAACCCCCAACCCCTCCAGTAGCTGGTTCTTCGCCGAGGGATACACCGG
>JASEFK010000007.1:95708-151349 GCA_030019255.1 Actinomycetota bacterium | reverse complement strand
GGTGCACGTGGACGAGATACCCGGCCTGGAGTCCACCGACGTCTCCACCCAGGTGAAGGCCTCGCTCCCCGTGGTGGCGGAACTGGCAACCTACTTCAACTTCGGAGGCATCACCGACGGCAACAGCTCCGTGGGGGCTGGACAGCCCTCCACGGATTGGTACTTCGCCGAGGGCTGCGTGCTTTGACCGGTTGAGGGTTTTATATAGGGGCCTCCCGGTCTCCGGGCGGCCCCGCCCCTTTCCCTTCCTTTACATGGCACTGACTCCGTGTTATCTTATTGAACCGTGCTAAAATGACCCTGGAGGTTGAATAGAGATGTATGCGGTCATAGAGACGGGAGGAAAGCAGTACCGGGTGGAGAGCGGCTCGGTGATCCGGGTGGAGAAGCTCGACATACCGGTGGGGGGGAAGATCATCTTTGAGCGGGTGCTCATGGCCGGCGGAGAAGGAGAGGTACTGGTGGGGCCGGAAGCCGGCAAGGTCAAGGTGGAGGGCACCGTCCTGGGGCACGGTAAGGGCCGGAAGATAGTGGTCTTCAAGTACCGGCCCAAGAAGGGTTACCACCGCAAGCGTGGCCACCGGCAGCTCTTCACCGAGGTCCGGGTGGACCGCATAAGCGCGGCCACCACGGGGAAGAAGGGCGCCGCGAAGGGAAGCGGCAAGGAGGAGAGAGAACGGAGCTCCGAGGGGAGTGATTGAGCATGTCCAGCAAGAAGGGCGTAGGGAGTTCTCGTAACGGCAGGGACAGCCGGTCCAAGAGACTGGGCGTTAAGAGCTACGGGGGCCAGTTCGTGACCGGGGGTTCCATCCTGGTCCGGCAGCGGGGTACCAGGATAAAACCCGGCGATAACGTGGGATTGGGAAAGGATTACACCCTCTTCGCCAAGGTCGACGGGTACGTGAGGTACCACCGCTCGGGCGACCGCCATTTCGTGAGCGTCATTCCCGTGGAGGGTGCCTGATCCGCGGACGCGGAAGGTCCTCCGGAGGGCTTCAGCGGTAAAAACCCCGGTGTACCGGGGTTTTCATTTTCGGCCTTCGGCAAGGCCGGGGATGGGGCGAAAGGCGCCGGGTAAAAAAGGGCCACCACGGAGGAACGGGACGTTGTTCATAGACGAGGTAGAGATCCAGGTGCGGGGGGGCGACGGAGGCGACGGCTGCGTCAGCTTCCACCGCGAAAAATACCGTCCAATGGGGGGTCCCGACGGAGGAGACGGAGGGCGGGGAGGATCGGTCATCCTGCGCGCATCGGACAGCGTGAACACCCTGGTGGAATTCACGCGCCGGGCGCGTTTCCGGGCTGGAAGGGGAGGCAACGGCTCGGGCAACGACCGCCGCGGAGCGGACGGGAAGGACCTAATCCTCGACGTACCGGTGGGCACCCAAGTCCGGGACGGGGAGGGCCGCCTTTTGGCCGACCTTTCCCGTCCCGGGCAGGAGGTGGTGGTGGCCAGGGGAGGGCGGGGAGGGCGTGGCAACGCCTCCTTCGCCACACCGGCGCGGAGGGCTCCCGACTTCGCGGAGAAGGGGGAGAAGGGGGAGGAGAAAAGGATCAGGCTGGAGCTTAAGCTCCTGGCCGACGTGGGAGTAGTGGGCCTTCCCAACGCCGGAAAGTCCACCCTCATTTCCCGCGTCTCCGCCGCCAGGCCGCGCATAGCGGATTATCCCTTCACCACCTTGGAGCCGGCCCTGGGAACGGTACGCGTGGACGAGGAGCGCAGCTTCGTCATCGCCGACCTGCCGGGTCTCATCCGGGGAGCCCACGAGGGGAGGGGCCTCGGGTTGAGGTTCCTCCGCCACGTAGAGAGGACTGCGGTCCTCCTTCACCTGGTGGACGTCTCCGGGGCGGCCATGGAGCCACCGGGTCGGGCCCTGGAGACGGTCCTGGGGGAACTGGAGGCCTACAGCCCGCGCCTCCTGCGGAGGCCCCAGCTTCTGGCGGCCAACAAGACGGACGTGGTCCATGAGACCTACCTGGAGGAGGCACGGGGGGAGGCGGAGAGGAGGAGATGGAAATTCTTTCCTGTTTCCGCCGTCACCGGGCAGGGGATACCGGAGTTGGTGGGCTGCCTCGCGGACCTGGTGGAGGAGCACAGGAGCCGGGGGAGGTACCCGGAGGTCGAGGAAAGGGTGGTCTACGTCTTCGATCCCCGGCGGGAGAGGGGCTTCCGCGTGGTGCGGGAGGAGGGTTATTACCGCGTGCTGGGCGAGTCGGTGGAGAGGCTGGTGGAGCGGCTGGACCTGAATAGGCCGCAGGCCCTGGCCTACGTGCAGTCCCGGCTCAGGATGATGGGGGTGGAAGAAGAGCTACTGCGCCAGGGGGCCAGGGAGGGGGACACGGTGGTCATAGGCGATTACGTGTTCGATTTCCTCCCCGAGCTGTGAGCATGGTGGCAAGGGTTCAATTGCCACGGTCCTCGGGAAACGAATTCTATCCTCCATATCCCCGGGACATGCGGGCGCGCTATTCCTAGAACCAGGGGGATGTCCCCCGGCGAAAGGATGGAAGAAAAGAATGGGCATCACGCCTTTCAAGCTTACGGGTTGTCCCCCGCCGAGGGGGATGGACGGTGGACGCGCCTGAGCATGGGAGCATGGGGTACCTCGCCGGCGGGGATGGTTGTGTTAACCTAAATGTAAAATCGGCCGGGCTGGCCCATAGCCGGGAGTGAGCTCGACCCGCGGCCGCGATGGAATGTCGGTGAGGGCGGGTCCGGAAGGCGATTCCTGAGGAGTGCAGGGAATGGGCGAGAGAAAACTTCCCTCGGTAAAGGTCCTGGTGGTCAAGGTGGGTACTTACACCCTGAGTGATGCCCGGGGCCGCCTGGACAGGGAGCAGGTGCGGAACCTGGTGGACCAGGTTGCCGGGGTGCGCGCCCGGGGTCCCCGGGTCATCCTGGTCTCCTCGGGAGCCATTGCCGCCGGCGTGGAGCTCATGGGTTTGCCCGAACGGCCCCGCGACATCCCCACCCTGCAGGCCGCCTCCTCGGTGGGGCAGGGGCTCCTGGTGCGCACCTACGCCGATCTCTTCGCCCGGCACGGGATACTGGTGGGGCAGGTCCTCTTCACCCAGTACGACTTCGCCCACCGTCGCCAGTATCTAAACGCCAGGAACACCTTCCGCAAGCTCCTCGAGCACGGCGTGCTGCCGCTGGTCAACGAGAACGACACCGTGGCCGTGGAGGAGATACGATTCGGGGACAACGACCGCCTAGCCGCCCTGGTGGCGGTGCTCACCGGGGCGGAACTCCTGGTCATGCTCTCGGACATCGAGGGGCTGTACACCGGGGATCCTCGGCGGGATCCGAAGGCCCGCATCATCCATGAAGTGGAGGAGATCACGCCGGAGCTGGTCCGGGCGGCCGGAAAGGCGGGCGGGGAGCATTCCTCGGGAGGGATGCGCGCCAAGCTGGAGGCGGCACGTATCGCCAATGCGGCGGGCATCGGGGCGGTGGTGGCTCCCGGGAGGGAGCCGGAGGTGCTGAGGCGGGTACTGGAGGGAGAGAGAGTGGGCACCTATTTCCATCCCTCCCCCCGGCGCCTGCGGAGCCAGAAGCACTGGATAGCTTTCGGCGCCACGCCCCGGGGGACCATAGTGGTTGACGACGGGGCGCGGGAGGCGCTGCTGAGCGGAGGAAAGAGCCTCCTGCCCGCCGGGGTTATCGAATGCCGGGGTGAGTTCAACGCCGGGGATGCCGTGGAAGTGGTGGATGCCAGTGGCCGGCATATAGCACGTGGGATATGCGGCATGTCCTCCTTGGAGGTCAACCGGGTCAAGGGCCTGCATACCAGGGAGGCCGCCGGGCGCCTCGGCGGTGAATGCGAGGAGGTCATCCACCGCGATTACCTGGTCATCCTGGAGGAGAGAGACGCCGGGAGCGGAGGCTGAGCGCGCCGGCACGACGTGGAGGCGGGCGGCGGGGAGGAGGACCGGCCGACGCTGGGAAAGAGTCTTAAGGTTGCCCTCCTCTTTGCGGGGGGCTGTTCGCCGAGGCGGCGATGCCTCCCCGGGACGGGTTCGCGAGTGGAGAGGTGATCGACGTTAAGCTGGCAAGGAGGGGATATGGAGGTTCTGGAAGAGATTGGAAAGAAAGCCAAGGAAGCGGCCCTGCATCTCGGGGCGCTGACCGCGGAGGTCAAGAACCGGGCCCTGGAGGAGATGGCCGAGGCACTCCTCTCCAGGGAGGAGGACATCCTGGCCGCCAACCGGTTGGACCTGGAGGCCGGGAGGGCGAGCGGCATGAGCTCCGCACTCATCGACCGCCTCACCTTAAACCCCAAGAGGATCGGGGAGATGGCGCAGGGCTTGCGCGAGGTGGCCGCGCTGCCGGACCCGGTGGGGGAGGTGGTCGCCGGGTGGAGGTTGCCCAACGGCCTGGAGATCCAGAAGGTAAGGGTACCACTCGGCGTGGTGGGCATCATTTATGAGGCCCGTCCCAACGTGACCGTGGACGCGGCGGGACTTTGCATAAAGTCGGGAAACGCGGTGATCCTGAGGGGCAGCTCCTCGGCCATCAACTCCAACCGAGTGCTCACCGAGGTCATAGCCGCAGCGGGGGAGAGCGCGGGCCTTCCCGCCGGGAGCATCCAGCTGGTGCCCCTGACGGACCGCGAATCGGCGAAAGAGCTCATGCGCATGCGGGAATACCTGGACGTTCTCATCCCCAGAGGAGGGGAGGGGCTCATCAGGACCGTGGTGGAAGAGAGTAGCGTCCCGGTGATCGAGACCGGGGTGGGCAACTGCCACACCTACGTGGATGCCTCCGCCGATCTGGACATGGCCCTGGAGATCGTTATCAACGCCAAGTGCCAGCGCCCCGGGGTATGCAACGCCATGGAGACCATGCTGGTGCACGAAGCGGTGGCCCGGGAGTTCCTGCCCCGGGCGGCGGAGGCGCTGGGGGAGAGGGGGGTGACCATCCGCGGCTGTCCCCGCACCCGGGAGATCATTCCCGAGGCGGATGAGGCTACCGAGGAGGACTGGTACCGGGAATACCTGGACCTCATCCTGGCGGTGAAGGTAGTTTCCGACCTCGAGGAGGCCATCGGGCACATCAACCGTTACGGGTCCAAGCACTCCGAGGCCATCGTTACCAGGGATTACCAGGCTGCCCGCCGCTTCGTGAGCATGGTGGATTCCGCGGACGTCTACGTGAATGCCTCCACGCGCTTCACCGACGGTGGGCAGTTCGGGCTGGGGGCGGAGATCGGCATCTCCACGCAGAAGCTGCACGCCCGTGGACCGATGAGCCTACGGGAGCTGACCTCCACCAAGTTCATCATCTGGGGGGAGGGGCAGATTCGGAGCTGAGATGGGCAGGCTGCGCTACAAGAGGATTGGGGTGATGGGGGGGACCTTCGACCCCATCCATCACGGGCACCTGGTGACCGCCGAGGAGGCCTGGAAGCAGTTCCAGCTGGACCTGGTCCTCTTCGTCCCCAGCGGCCATCCTCCCCACAAGGAGGACCGCCGGAGCCTGGATGCCGAGAGCCGCTACCTCATGACGGTGATAGCCACCGCCGACAACCCCCATTTCCAGGTCTCCCGCCTGGAGATCGACCGCCCTGGCCCCTCCTACACCATAGACACCGTCCGCGAACTGCACCGTGTCTACGGGAAAAACACCCAGATCTTTTTCATCACTGGTGCAGACGCCATACTGGAGATTCTCACCTGGAAGGAACCGGAAAAGGTCCTCCAGGAATGCACCTTCATCGCCGCCACCCGTCCCGGCTACGACCTGCGGCGCCTGGAGGAATCCCTGCCCGAGGCGGAGAGGGTACGCCACACCACCAACCCCCGGGTGCTGGTCATGGAGATACCCGCCCTGGCCATCTCCTCCACGGACATCCGCAGGAGGGTCAGGGAGGGAAAGCCCATCCGCTACCTGGTGCCGGAGGGGGTGCGGGAGTTCATCGAGAAGCACGGGTTTTACAGGTGAGGGACGCGCACCTGTCTCCATGGAGCAAGACCGCTGACCGGGAGGATGATGAGCAAAGTACCCGATAGTGACCGGGACAGCATTTCCGCGGCCCGGGCGAGGGAGAAGCCCTCGCGCCTGGCCCGCCACCGCAAGCGGGAGGCACGGCTGAGGAAGCGCCTGGTCATCGGCCTTCTGATCATCCTGGTGGCCGCCCTCACCATAGGCACCGTTGTGGACCTTCCGGCTATCAACTTTCCACGGCGCGCCTGGAACTGGCTGCTGGAACGGGTGGCCTCCTCAGGGGGCAGCGGGGGCGAGGAGCTCCCGGAGTACCTTTTCCAGACCCATCCCCAGACCGGTAAGCGACTGGAAGGCGGCGTGTCCGTGCTCCTGGGCGTGACCGGGAAACCGGATGAGGAGGGTCCGGGAGAACTCCTGTCCCTGGTCCTCTTCACCCTTCTTCCCGGCCAGGGCGGCCTGGAGGTCTATCTGGTCCCGGAAGTGCTCATGACCTATGACGCATCCGGGAATCCCGTGCGCCTGCGGGAGTGCCTGTGGGGGGACAAGGGAACGGACCTCCTTCGCTCCACGGTGGAGAACCTTTCCGGAACGGAGGTCCACTACCTCCTCCTCTGTGACTTCCGGGAGGCGGTCCGGGTCATGCAGGCTCTGGAGCTTCCGCCGGTGGTCCTCGAGGAGGACGCCCGGTTCCGCAATCCGCTGACCGGGGAGACCCAGACCGTTTTCGCCGGCCAGCGGATCAGCGACGCGGATCGCCTGCTTTGCCATCTCTTGGCCACGGACCGTTCTGATTACTGGGACGGATACCTGCATCGTGTGGAGCGGCTGAAGGAATTCCTGCCCCGGGCCCTGGAGACGCTTTCCGCACGAACGGGAGGGGTCGTCCCGGAGGGTTTCCCGGGGGAGGAAGGCGGCATGACCCTGGTCCCCGGCACGGGGTCGGAGGCTCGGGACGCCTCCTACCTAGTTTCCATGCTGCAGGCGGCGGTGACTGCCGCCGGGAGGGAGATACCCTGTCGCGGGATTCCGCGCGTGGATGTTCTCAACGGTTGCGGGGTTCCGGACCTGGGCAGGAAGGTCGGGGAACGCCTGGCGGACATGGGGGTTCCCCTGGGGGAAACGGGTAAAAACGCCAAGGTGGTGGTGAATGGGGAGGAGGTCAACGATTTCAGCCACCAGGAGAGTCTTATCATATGCCGCAGCGCCGATCCCCGGGCATTGGCTTTCGCCAGGTACCTGGGCGTGCAGCTTTCGGTGAAGGAGGTCCGAGAGGAGGTGGGACCGGGGGCGGAAGTGGTGGTGATAGCCGGGAGGGATATGGCCTCTTAAACGGCCTCATGTGGTAACCTAAGGGAGGGAAGGAAACGTTCTTCCCTGAAGTAAAGCGAGATCCGAATCGCCGCCCGGGAAAGGATAGGGTGGGAAAGGGCCGCGTAACTCGGAATCACGGAAGGAGGTGGATACCGGCGGAAAGCAGGGAGATAGCCGTTACCGCGGCGCGGGCGGCTGCCGCGAAGAAGGCCCGCGACGTGCTGGTCCTGGACATGAGGGAGGTATTCATCCTCACCGACTTCTTCGTTATCTGCAGCGGAAACACCGACCGCCAGGTGGCCGCCATCCAGGAGGCGGTGGAGGAAAGGCTGGCCGCCCTCGGCGTGAGGCCGGTGCGCCGCGAGGGAGTGCGGCACCGGCGTTGGATTCTCCTCGACTACCTGGATATCGTGGTCCACATCTTCCGCCAGGAGGAGAGGGAGTATTACGAGATAGAGAGGCTGTGGAAGGACGCCCCTCCTGTGGAATGGGAGGAGGAAAAGGACCGGGCCGCCACCGGGCTTTAAAATTTCCGCCCGCTCGGATGGAGAGCGTCAGGGGAAATACGCATACCTTCACGGCGGCATGACCCTATAACGCTCCGACAGAGGAGCCATGACGGTCGGGATCGTTGACGCATAAAGGGCGTATCCTTATACTTCTTCACTGATAGAGTCTTTAACGGGGCCGTGGCGCAGTGGGAGCGCGCTACCTTGGCATGGTAGAGGTCACGGGTTCAAGTCCCGTCGGCTCCACCAGGATTTGGCCGGGAAAACGCGAAAGCGGAACCCCGGCTTTTTCTTGCCTTGCTGGGGTCGTCCCTCCCCTCATCCAGGGGCATACCGCTTCGTGAGCCCGCCCATGTTGCCCGCCCTCACCTCCGCGTCCCCGTCTTCTCTGATCCACACCCACCGCGCCTCCGTCTTTCCCGCCCCGAGGAGGGCGAGACAACGCAGTGACAAACTCGATTTTTCTCGCTTTGCATACGCATCCTTCAGCCATCGGAATGCTGGGAATAGTTACTAAGAGAGGCCAATCCCTCGATGGCCTCGTGGACAAAAAGTGGTGAATGTGCCATATTTAAGGAATACCAAAAGGCGGTCGCTTCGAGATGGTGGGCCTTTTCATCGAGGAGCGCGAGAGTAAGGAGGAAGGACGTTGAAGAAATTACTGGCCATCGTTGTCTGTCTGGGATTGGTGTCCGTCCTGCTGGTACTGGCGGGATGCGGGAAGAAGGAGACTACCATTAAGACCCCTGAGGGCGAGGTAAGCGTGGAAGAGGGCGAGGGCAAGGTGACCTTCCGCGGCGAGGAAGGAGAGGTCACCTACGAGGCCACGGAGAAGGCTCCCACCGAGGAGGAACTGGGAGCCCCCATCTATCCCGGTGCCGAGTATGTGGAGGGAACCGGCGGCACGGTGAAGGGCACCTCCGAGGGTCAGGCCATCACCACTGCCGGTGGACAGTTCACCACCGGGGATGGCATTGAGGAGGTCATCTCCTGGTACGAGAGCAAGCTGGGCGCTCCCATGTACGAGAGCACCTCTCCCAGGGAGGCCAGCTGGATGATGAGCAGCGAGGACCACGTAGTCACCGTTTCCGTGACCGAGGAAGACGGGAAGACCAGCATCACCATCGCCAGGCTGTCGGGGACGAAATAAAACCTTCGCGGCGGGAATGTTGCGCACGGGCCGGCCTTCCGCCGGCCCTTTTCATGGTTGCCTCCAGATAGAGGTAGAGCGTCCTGCAGACGGGCGAATGTTATATAAGCGCTGCCCATGGGCATGGCTGCAGGGCAAGGGATGGCGGACGTTCCGGTGCGGCAGGAGGAGAACACGCGGTTTGGGCATCGGAGCCGGGGTGGGTTAGAATCGGGAAGGAACTGGGGTTGCCGCCGCTGAAAGGAAGGGATTATGAAGGCGCGAACGGCACGGGGATGGCGACGTATGACCACCTTGACGGTGGGAACGATTCTTTTAACCGCCTTCCTTCTCTTATCGGCGGGCTGCGGCGGAAAGGAGGTTCCCTCCGCGGGGGAACCCGCGGCCGAAGAGGTTGCACCTGATACCGCGGGAGCGGGGGAAGAAAAGGCACCGGATCCCGAAACCGGTGCCGTGGAGGGCGGGGAAAGCGTGACCTACACGATGGACGGGAGCGTGGTGACCTACCAGGTGAGCCAGGAGGCGCCGCCCGAGGAGATGCTGGGCGTGCCCGTTTATCCCAGAGCCGCTTACGTACCCGGGAGCGGGGGGAGCGTCAAAGGGAACGCTCCCGAGGGCGAGTTCGCCACCGTGGGAGGAGAATTCCGCAGCGCGGACAGCTTCGAGGCTGTGTATTACTGGTACCGGGAGAGGTTGGGAGATCCTACCATGTGCAACCCCCAGCAGGCCCTGGCCACCTGGAACCGCGCCGAGGGGGACCGCATGGTGGTGGTCGGCATCCGGAGGGAGGGCGGCGAGACGGTGATCCTAATCTACTCCCTGCAGGGGAACACCGAACTCCTCACCCCCTGAATCGTGATGCGCCGGCTAGGGCGTTGTGGACCCTTTTACCGGCCGGGGGCGCTTTAACCAGCCGGGTAAAGAGGAGTTTTCCCGACCATGAGGGTCCCCGGCCGGAAAGGGCAAGCCCGGCGGAGATCTGTTCACCGGGTTGTTGGAGAGGGTAGCTCTTACGCTCGGATTGGGCACCGGATTCAGCTAAATTCCCTCTCCTTTCCGCATTCGGTCAACCTCCCATGGAGACGGGCCGACCGGATTTGCCCGGTTAAAAGGAAAAAGTGGGCAGGGCAGGGGGACACCGTATGCGCGGGTAAGGTCGCCATCTTAAATTGGTTAGTAATATTAACTTATAGGTCATCATAGATTAACATCACAAATGGAGGGTGAAATACTCGATAAAAGGTACGGGTTTCATCCCGCGACGATGCAAGGAGGATGGTCAGCGGCGGCGATGGGTGCGGAGGTTTGAGCAGGGGGTGAAGATGGGGCAGGGAAGGAAATACGACGTCGTGGTCATCGGGGCCGGCGTGGGCGGCCTGGTGTGCGCCAATTACCTGGTGCGCATGGGCAAGAAGGTGCTCCTCCTCGAGCACGGAAAGTCGGTGGGCGGCAACATCTCCGGCTTCCGACGCCGGGGCTTTTTCTTCGACGCCGGGTCCCAGTCCACGGAGAACGTGGGCATTCTCTTTCCCATCCTCGAGGAACTGGGGATATTCAACCCCGAGGACTGGGAGCGCGCGGACTGGCGGTGGGTGACCCCGGACTGCGACGTGGTGCTGCGCGATTTCTCCCAGGTGCGGGCGGACTTCAAGGCCTGCTTCCCGGAGTCTTCCCGGGACATCGACGCCTGGTTCGACTTCCTGGAGCCGGGCTGCCGGCTGATGGTGGAGATGCTCGGGGAACATCCCTTCCCCCTGGTCAAGCGCGGGGCGGAGAAATTGCGCCTCACCGCAAGGGTTTTTCGCCTCGGCCTCCCGCTTACCGGGACCATGCCCAGGACCTTGAGGATTCCGGGGAGCGAACTGGCGCGCCGTATCTTCCGCGACCCGAGGCTGGCCTTTCTTTTCGGGGAGTTCGGCGACAGCAACATGCTGCTTTTCATGCATTACTCCTTCTGGTACAGCTTCCTCCACGATTACGTGTATCCAAAGGGCGGCCTGGTCTCCCTGGCCGAGTCCCTGGCCCGGAGCTTCCAGGAACACGGGGGGGAGTTGAGGACCTCCTGCACCGTGGACCGCATCCTCACTGAGGGTGACCTGGCGGTGGGGGTGGAGACCCGGGAGGGCGAGCGTTATCGTGCCGAAAAGGTGGTGAATACCGGGAATCCGAGGAGGCTGGTTTCCGTGATGTGCGACCCCGCGCTCTTTCCCCGCCGCTTCCGGTCCGTCATGGAGAACGGTCCGGTGAGCATCTCGGTAATCACCGCCTTTCTGGGCCTGGACATCCCCGACCGGGAATTGGAGGGCTACCTCAAGACCCATCACGTGATCCACTGGAGAACCTACGGGGCGCAGGAGGATGTCTACGATCCCGACCTGCACCGCAAGAGGTGGGCCATGATCAGCTGGTGCTCCCGGCACGACAAGACTCTGGCTCCCCCGGGAAAGAATTCCATCATCATACAGATCCCCATGCCCTACGACTGGCTCAACGGCTGGGGCACCGGTTCATCCGACCCCTGCGTGCGCAACGAGGAATACTGGAGGTTGAAGGAAAAGGTCCTCAAGGAGGTCATCTCGGATACGGAACGGATCGTTCCCGGCCTGGGGAGCAGGGTGGAATGCAGCGACCTGGCCACCCCTCGTACCCTGGCCCGCTTCACCCTTAACCCACGGGGGTCCATCATGGGATGGTCCTACGACATGTACCGCACCCCCCTCTTCGGAAGGTTCGCCCGCTTCACCACGCCGGTGAAGAACCTCTATCTGGCGGGTCATTATTCCATCTGGCCGGGCGGGATCGTCTTCTCTGCCCTGAGCGGAAAGCTGGTGGCCCAAGGCATCTACGAGGGTTTCCGCAGGGTCCTTCTCTGGTGAGTCTGGTGGGGCGTGGTTCGAGCCGGCGCCCGGAGCGCCGTTCTCGCCCCGTTTGATTTCACGCCCGCAGGCTGGAGGATATAACCACGCGGTCGCTCGGGGCCGTTTCTCGATAGTTCCGGTCGGGGATGCCGTCATCGAATACCTGGTATTCGACTTGTGGATATTGACCCCCAGGTAACTAAAATATATAGTAATGACGCGTCAGTTCAGAATCGAGGAAAGGTCTAGCCTTCTTCCGGCGTGACCCGGAGCCGGGGAAGGAACTTTAAAGGGCTGCGGGGGCGGGGTCAAGCCCTTGAGTAAAGGTACGGAAGGGAGGGAGGCTGGGAGGGGATGGAAGACGTGTCTTCACCGGGTAGATAACCGCGCGGTGATTGCCGGTGAAGAAGGAAAATCAGCTGGCTTGAGAGTCTCACGTACCTGCAAAGGGGAGGGTAACTTCCAAGGCCAAGATTATGTGGCGGAATTCTTGACCCAGAGGTTGATATTGTGAACATATGGAATTAGCATGTATGTTATCTTAGGAGCACCAAGGGCACGGTACCGGATTTCCGAGAACCGGATCCGCCGACCGTAGGGCCGATGTTAAAAAAGGGGGGGTTGCGACTATGGAGTACCCGTGGTTCAAGGAATATGATCTCTGCGGCATTCCCAGGACCTTGGAGCCCTATCCCTCCATCCCCACCCACGGGTTCCTGGACCGGGTGGCGGAGGAATTTCCCCGCATGGGTTGCGTCCAGTTGGGCCTGGAGATGACCTACGGGGAGATTAAGGACCACGCGGACCGCCTGGCTAACGCCCTGGCGGGCCTGGGGGTGGAGAAGGGTGACCGTGTGGTGACCCTGCTTCCCTCCTCTATCCAGTACGTGGTGGCCGATTCCGGGATCTCCAAGGCGGGGGCGGTGCACGTGCCCTGCAGCTTCCTCGAGGCCCGGGAAACCCTGGCTCACAAGTTCACCGAGAGCTCTCCCAAGGCCATCATCTGCCTGGAGGAACACCTGGCCACCGCCGAGTACTTGCGGGAGTTCATGGCCGCCCCCAACATCATCATTACCAAGCTGGACGATTATTCCGGGTGGTCCACCAAGCGTTCCAGCCTTCCGGATGTACTCTGGCTTCCGGAGGTAATCGAGCAGGCTGATCCCCGGCCCCCCAAGGTGGACATCGATCCCGCCCATGACCTGGAGACCCTGCTCTTCACCGGCGGGACCACGGGACTTCCCAAGGGATGCATGCTCACCCACCGCAACCTGGTGGCCAACGTACTCCAGAACATCGCCGTCTTCGGCCCCGTGACCAAGGTGCTCAAGGGGAATATCAACGTCATCATGGGGCTTCCCTTCTTCCACAGCTACGGTCACTGCATCATGCACACCATGATCGGGGGCATGGCCGCCACCATGCTCATCGTCCCCGACCCCCGGGACGTGAAGGCCATGCTGGACATCATGCACAAGTACAATCCGGTGATCCAGTTCGGGGTTCCCACCCAGTTCATGAAGATGCTTGAGGAGGACCTGCGGGCCGCCCGGGTCATCGGCATTTCCGGCTCAGCGGCGCTGCCCCCCACGGTCCAGGAGAAGTTCGAGGAATCCAGCGGGGGAGGGTACGTATCCGAGGGATATGGCCTCTCCGAGCTCTCCCCGGTAACCCACTTCAACGTCTCCACCAACCTGCGGGTCATGGGGGGAAGGAAGGGGGTAAGGATCTTCAACGCCGTACTCTTTAACCCGGTGAGCATCGCCCTCACCAGGGCCCAGGCCAGGCTCCTGGGTCCCAGGAGGTTCGGCAAGATGTTCACCGGCATCATCGGCTTCCTGGCCAAGCGCTCCCGCAAGTCCGAGGAGGCCCGCAGGGTGGAGAAGAAGGCCACCATCGGCATCCCCCTGCCGGACACCGAGGTCCGGGTGGTGGAGGTGGACAGCGGGCGCGTCCTCTCCTTCGAGGAGCTTTACCGGGACGGCAAGGTGGGCGAAATGCTCCTCAAGGGACCCCAGCGCATGCTGGGTTACTGGCCGGAGCCGGGCAAGGGCCTGGACGAGGAAGGCTTCGTCCACACTGGGGACGTGGTGAAGATGGACGAGAACGGCTACTTCTCCATCGTCGACCGGACCAAGGACATGGTCATCGTTTCCGGGTACAAGGTGTACACCCGCGAGGTGGACGACATCCTTTACGATCACCCGGCCACCGAGCTGGCGGCCACCATCGGGGTCCCCGACCCGGAGAGGCCGGGTAGCGAGCGGGTGTGGGTCTTCGTCCAGGTGAAGGAGGAGTACAAGGGAAAGGTCACCGAAGAGGATTACATGAACTACCTCAAGGAGAAGGTGGCCAAGTATGCCGTGCCCCGTGAGGTGATCTTCCTGGACGAGATGCCTCTCACCGAGGTCTTCAAGGTCAACAAGAAGGCCCTGCGGGAGATGCAAGTAAAGAAACTGCAGCCCGACCAGGCCACGGAGGGCTGAGGCGGAACCTTCAGCTCAGGAGGAAAGAAAACCGCTTGCGAGAAGGCACTCGCGCGCCGCCTCGAGGGCCGGGGAGGAAGGAATTTCCAGGAAGTTTTCAGCCCCGGCGTCGAATTCCCGGACCGTCTCGTCCTCCGGGAGGAATCCCAGCAGGGGAAGGACAGTGCTTTCACACACCGCCCGGGCCTCTTCCGGGTCCCTCACCCGGTTGACGATGAGGCCCAGCTTCCGGTAGTCCACGGCCTCCTCGGCGACCTCCCGGATGGACTCCGCCACTTTAATGCCTTTGGCCGTTACGTCGCTGACCAGGAGGAGGTGGGAGACGGAGCGCATCACCCGCCGGTTCACCTGTTCCACCCCGGCCTCGGCGTCGATGAGGGTGAGGTCGAAGTGGGAGGAGAGGAACTCGATGGCTTCCCGCAGCAGCATGTTCAGCTGGCAGTAGCATCCCTCCTCCTCCGGGCGCCCCACGGAGAGGAAGGCCAGGTTGCCCTCCTCCTCCAGGATCTCCATCATCTTGTAATCCACGGAGGCCGCCAGGTCCACCTGGTCGGCGGCGTGCTCCCGCACCGTGGAGATGATCTCCTTGCGCACGTCGTTGACCGTCCTGGGCGGGAAGATGCGCAGGGCCATGCCCAGTCCCACGGCCGGGTCGGCGTCCACCACCAGGACGCGGCGCCGGCCGTCCTCCCGGAGGAGCCTGGCCAGAAGGGCGGCCACGGTGGTCTTGCCCACCCCGCCCTTGCCGCAGACGGCCACCACCGTCCTCTGGTTCACCCGGGATCGACCTCCCCACCGCCCCGTTCCGCCTGCAGGCGCTCGCGGATGCGCCGCAGCTCGACCACGCTGTCGCAGACCTCCACGTACTCGCAGGTGTCGCAGTCGAAGTTCATCTCCTCGTACATCTTGATCAGCGCCTCCACGATCTCCTGGACCAGGTCGGCGGCGCCGGACAGTTCCTCGATGTCCTCCGGGGAGGAGGTTACCAGGAGCACCTCCGCGGCGTCCACGAAGTCCAGGCTCTTCACCGCTTGGATGAGGGCGCTCCCCAGCACCTGGGCGTTGAAGCCCCGGGCCATGGCTTCCCGGCTGATGCGGCACCACACGCTCTGTCTCCCGGGGAGGACGCGGGTCATGAAGCCGAGCAGGCCGAGGTTGTAGGTGGCGTCACGTAGGTCGCGGTAACAGTCGTACTCGTCGCTGAAGCGGCCGCCCACCATGACCACCTGGGCCAGGGGCGCCCTTCCGCCGCCGATCTCCGGGAAGTCCGGTCCCACCAGGGTTATCCTCCCGTCCGCCACGGCTCCGGAGTCGTCCCAGAGAAGGAGGGAACGGGAGGACGTGCCTGGGCTTCCCAGCTCCAGGCCGGTGTCCTCGCTCAGGATGACCTGGGGGGAGGAGGCCCGGGGAAGCACGGGGGTATAGGAGAACTCCCTCGCTTTTCCCAGGGAGCGCTTTTCCTCCAGGTAGCGCCGGATGTCCTTCAGGGGTTCCTCGAAGAGTCCCAACTCAGCTCGCTTCCACCAGCAGGGCGGCGCCCACCGCCGCGGCCAGCATGGGGTCCAGGGGGAAGGGTTGGAATTCTCCCTCCATGCGCTCACGCACCAGGTCCACCACGGTGTGTACCCTGGCCACGCCGCCGGTGAAGGTGTAGCGGTTGCCGCCCCCGAAGCGGCGGGCCTGGGAGGTGACGATGCGAGCCACGGCGTCGCACAGGCCGGCCACGATGTCCTGGGGTGATTCCCCGTTGTTGACGTGGGTGATGACCTCGCTCTCCACGAAGACACCGCACTGGGAGCTTATGGGGACGCGCTTCGCGGCCCGCGAGGCCTCCTCGTCGATGCGCTCCACGGGGATGCCCAGGGCCGC
This sequence comes from Actinomycetota bacterium, assembly GCA_030019255.1. Lineage (NCBI taxonomy): Bacteria > Bacillati > Actinomycetota > Actinomycetota bacterium. Next base: position 135,219 of record JASEFK010000007.1, on the reverse strand, counting down.
GGCCATGACCTCCAGGAAGCGGCCGGAGCCCGAGGCACACTTGTCGTTGCGCATGAAGTCTACGACCTCGCCCTCCGGGTCCAGGAGCATGGAGGTGATGCTCTGTCCCCCGATGTCCACCACCAGGTCCACCTCGGGAAGGAGGCAACGCGCTGCCCAGCCGATGCAGGCCACCTCGTCCTCCAGGAAGTCGGCCTCCTTGAGGAACTCGGCTCCGCTTCCCGTGGTCACCATGCCGTCCAGGTTGTGGCGGCTCACCCCCGCCTCGCGGCACACCTCCTCGATGAGCCCGTCCACTTCCCCGGCGATGTTGCCGGTGGTCTCCATTATCTTCCAGGCGAGCAGGGTCTCGCCGTCCATGACCACCGCCTTGGAGAAGAGGCTCCCGATGTCGCAACCCAGCGCCTTCATCTCGTCCCTCCCATGCGACGGGCGAGGATGGCGGCGCCCAGCGCCCCCACGATCTGGGGATCCACCGGGCAGGGCACCATCCTCACTCCCAGGATGCGCTCCAGTTCCGCCTTCACCGCGGCGTTCTTGGCCACCCCGCCGGACATGGTCACCTCAGGTTCCACCCCCACCCGTCGGGCCAGGGCGGCCACCCGCTCGGCCATGGCCCGGTTGACGCTTGCGGCGATGTCCGCCTTGTCCACGCCCCGCTGCATGTAGTGCAGGACCTCCGTCTCGCAGAAGATGCTGCAGCGGCTGGAGAGGTCCACCGGGTGCCGGGACTTGAGGGACAGGGTGCCCAGCTCGTCCAGGGTAATGCCCAGGGTGCGGCACATGACCTCCAGGAAGCGACCGGTTCCCGCCGCGCACTTGTCGTTCATGACGAAATCCTTGAGCTCTCCCGTGGGCTCCATGCGGATGACCTTGGCGTCCTGGCCCCCGATGTCGATGATGGTGCGCACCCCGGGGAGGAGCCACAGGGCGCCCGTGCCGTGGCAGGAGATCTCGCTCACGTTGGCCTGGGCCAGGCCGCGGGCCTGCACCTGCTCCCTGCCGTACCCGGTGCTCACCGTGAAGTCGATGTCCCCGGGACGGAGGCCCAGCTCGGAGAGGAGCTCCCCCATCACCGTCTCCGCCGATTCCACCGGGTTGGGCTTCACCCTTATGCTCCGGAAGCCGGCGATCTTTCCGTCCTCCATGATCACCGCCTGGGCGGTGAGGGAGCCCACGTCGATACCCCCGAAGCGCATGTCTCACCTCCCTCTGCCGACTTGCCGGTCCCCTGGGTCCGTGCACAAGGTCCTGGCCTGCTTCTTTATGTCCCCACCTTCAATTTTATCCCATCCGTCTCCGGGGATTCAGGAGGCAGGATGAGCCATCGCGAATTGGGGAAGGTGCGATGGGTGGCTCATCCGAGCCTCCTCCCCGCGAATGCAGCCGGATCTTTACGGGGCGGTTGTATGATATGACCGCGGTCATTTTCTGTCAATCTCGTCTCCGTCGAGGTAGAACGGAAGCTCTGGAAGGTCTCCCGCTGAACGGGAATCGTTTCCCCTCACCCCTCGGGAACGACCTCCTCTCATGCACTCCTCCCTGCCCGGCGGCTACGCCTGCGGACCACGTTGGCCACGAAGGATTCTATCTCCTCCTGGAGCACGCTGGTGGGGGTCATACGCCGGATCCAGGAATCTCCCTGCAGGCAGAGGACGGGGGCCCCGGTGCGCTTCATTATCTCCTGGCGCACCTGGTTGATGACGCTCCAGGTCTGCTTGCAGGCGTGGTGCCCGGAGTAGATGGCGCAGTCGGCGCGCAGGTCACGGATGAACCCACACATGTCCTCTATCCAGGTAAGGGACATGGAGGAGGACCCCATCTGCCTGGTCATGGGATACTCGAAGCAGGTTTCCGCCAGGCCCTCAAGCATGCTCTCCCGGGAGGAGGTGTCCACGAAGCGGGGCTGGCACAGGGAGAGGACGTCGTTCAGGTAGGTTATGCCCCGCTCCTCCATCCAGTTGAAGAAGCCTAGGAAGTCGAAGTAGTACCCGATATAAAGCCATATACAGCGGGCTACCTCCTCCGAGGCGGGGTACTCCCCGGCCTCCAGGCGCTTCCTGGAAAGGTTCACCATGGCGCGCATCATCTCCGTTCCCTCCGGGCGGCCCCAGCGGGTGAAGCGGGTCCCGTAGGTGAAGAGGGAGAAGATGTTGGGCACCGGGCAGGGAGAGAATTTTTTCAAGTCGTACAGCTCGTAGTAGAGCTCCGCGGCGCGGTTGGCCTCCTCCAGCACCTCGCGCATGCGCTCCTCGTCCAGCTCCTCACCGATCATCTCCTCCAGGCGGCGGAGGAAGCCCAGGAAGTAGCGCCGGTGGAGCTTCCTCCCCCGCGGCCCGGTCTCGGTGGGTTTCTCCAGGATCACCTGCGGTATGCCCATGTGCAGGGAGACGAACTCGTGGATCTTGGAGTTGGCGTCGCAGGCGCCGGGGGCGGACTGGACGATGATGTCCGGCTCGAAGTCCCGGCCGGTGAGGACGGATCCCAGCTCGATGGTGGACGAGGAGCAGAGGAAATCGGGTATCCCCAGGCCCATGGCGTAGTCCCAGTAACGCTCCCCCTGCCCCTCCAGCACGGAGACTCCCAGGGTGGTGAGCACCTCGCTGGTGAGGGGAACGGCATTCCGGAAGAGGTAGATTATCTCGGGGGGGAAGTTGAAGGGGACCAGGATCACCTTGCGCCCCTCCTCCCGGGCCCGCCGGGCCTCGCGTATCCAGCCCCCGATCATGGTTATGAAGTCCAGGCTCACCTCGCGGAAGCGGGGGGAGAGGAGGGCGCGCATGGAGCGCGAGGTATCCGGGGGAAGCAGGTGGAGCAGGCCCTCCACCTCCTGGTCGCTCATCCCCCTGGGAAGATCCATGGCCACCTCGATAAGCTCCTCCACCCTGCGGAAGAGCCCGTCGCCGATATCCAAACCCCGTGCGGCCATTCTCTCACCCCTCCGTTCTCAGACGCCGCCCGTCGGCAAAGCGGCCACCCCGGAGCCTCTCCGGCCGGAGATGCGCTCCAGGAAGGCCTGCACCCGGGTGCGTATCCGTCCCAGGTCGGCGGGGGAACCGTATTCCTTCTCCAGGACCAGGACCGGGATACCGCGTTCCTCCAGGTCCAGGCGCAGGCGCACGTTCTCTACCCCGTGCAGGTCGCAGAACTTGTTGTACACCAGCACGGCGCCGTCCACCCTGGCCCTCTCCGCCGCCCGGAGGATGAACTCCAGCCGGGAAGGGTAATCGTCGAACATGCGGGGACACAGCAGGTGCCGCAGGTAGGCCTCCGCGAGGGCGGGGATGGGCTCCCCTTCCACCTCCGGAAGCTTCCAGAAGGTACGGGTCCCGTAGCAGAGGGCGTCGGTGACCACCAGGCCCCCCAGGTCCTCGATCTCCCCTACCAGCTCCGGCTCGTCGGTGGCGCTCCCGGCGAGGAGGAGCCGGGCTCGGTAGCCGCGGATCTCCCTTCCCTGGACCTCCTCCAGGAGTTGTTCCAGGAGGGCATCGAACGCCGCCGGGGGCAGGGAGGACTCCAGGAGGAGGGCGGCCAGCGCCTCCTTTCCGGTGAGGGCCGGGTTCTCCCTCTCCCGCAGGGAGAACAGCTCGCGCATCCTCTCGCGGCGCCGGTTGGCCGCCCGCACCGCCTCGGAGAGGGCGGAGTCGCCGATATCTACCTGGAAATAGTTGGCAAGTGATTCCCGGAGGAGCTCCAGCTCCTCGGCGAAGAATTCCAGCGATTCCTCGGTCACCAGGTGGGGAACCTTGAGATAGTGGAAGAACCCGGGGTTCGTGGTGCGGCTCCAGTTCTCGAACATCCCCCGCAGGTGGTCGCATCCGTTGGTCTCCACCAGCCCGTCCAGAAAATCATAGGCTCCCTCCAGGGCCAGCTGAAGGCAGGCGCGGCAGAACCCGCAGTTGAAGCGGGAGAGGTAGGCGTCAGCGTGGTCGCGCTCCGGTTTCCCCAGGGCGCGCAGGCGGTAGGGCAATATACCCGCGGCGTCGAAGATCTCCCGCGGCGTGGCCACGCAGGTATATCCCACCACTTGCCCGCCACCTTCCTTCCATTCCCGGAGCCGGGGCGGTACCAGTTTCCGGGCCATCCTGCAGAGTTCGTCCATGGACTCCCCCTCGCCTTCGCATGCTTCTTCGCGGCGGTAAGATGGGAGGAGAACGGCTCACCGTCCCCCGCGGGTTGATCAGGGCCGGAGAAGAAGCCTCCCTCGCCGCCGCACGGGCCGCGACAGCCTTTCGGACGCGGGTTTATTCTATGTTCACCCCCGGGGCAGGTACAAGTGGGGATATCCCCACCCGGAACGGGGGATTTCCCGCTCCCGGCCCATGCCCTTACTTTCCGCGCTCCCAGGCTTCTTCTTGGCTATCGACGCGGGTCAATGGCCGAGGAGGCCTCCCAGTATCCCTCCCGCCGGACCGCTGTCCCCGGTCCTGGGCTGCTGGAGGCTGGTCTTGGGAGCCTCCTCGCTGGGCTGCACTACCACGTACCCCTCTCCCTGGAAGGCCAACTGGAAGAGCTCGCCGTGGGTGGAGCCGAAGATCCCCTTCAGGCTGGAGAGGTTGGCGTCCACGTGCAGGGTGGGGTTGAGGCTCTGGGACCAGGCGATGGTGGCGTTGGGGTCGGTGAACACGGGCTGGTCCGGGGTAACTTTCAGGGTCATGGGCTCTCCCTTGGATATGAGGGCCAGGTAGCCGGTCCCCTGCAGCTCCACCGTCCACAGCCCCCCGGCCATCATCCCCGCTGCTCCCTTGATCATCTTGATGTCCCAGGAGATGCTGGGGGTGAAGGCCAGGAGGTTAAGGGCCTCCACGGTGATGGATTCATTGTTCAGGTAGAGAAGCACGATGTCGTTGGCGGCGTCGGCCAGGAAGAGGTCCCCGGTGCCCTGCGCCAGCATGAGGGTGAAGGATTCTCCGGAGACGGCCTTCTTGATCCACTTGTCCACCCCACCGCTCCCCTGGCGGACGAAGCTTATCCTTCCCTGGTAGGCGATCATGGAACCGGCCTTGGCCAGCACCTGCCCGCCGCAGGCGTCCATGTTCACTCGCAAGAGCTTCTTACTCTGCAGGCTGAAGGCGTCGGGGCTTTCCACCTCCATGGACTGCCGGACCAGGGCCGCCAGCGAAGTGGGCGCGAGGTCCCCATTACGGGTTGAGGCGGCGGGTGGGGCGGAAACCGCCTGGGCCTGCGCCGGAGTAGCCTCCCGGGCTTGTGACCCGGAAGGCGCGTCAGGCATGGTGCTTCCGGGGACGCTACCAGGCGCTTTCAGCTGTTGTCCGCAGAAACGGCAGAAGGAAGCCGTGTCGTCGTTTTCCCGATTACAAGCCGGACAGAGCATCCTGAACCTCCTTTATCTCCCGGGTTTAGCCTTCCGAAGACCGATCGCCGAGCGTTCCCCGCGGGCCCAGTCACGGACACCGCGCTTTCCGATCTCCATTATCCCGAGACTTATTGTTATCCTACCCCGTTAAGGCCATCCGTAAAATGGAAACCCCGCGGAAGGCCGATTCTCAGCGGCGACCCTGTTGGGCCTTTTTCTCACTCGAAGTACGTGGATTTATCGACCGTGCACCGCCTCGGCAGGATCAAGGGGGAACGAATGCCCCGGGACACCCGGCGCTCCGGACGGTGCTTTCCGGCGCTTTCACCTGGTGTCCGTGGGGGTCGTTTTGAGCGATCTGACGTGGCATGACGCCTGGTAACTGGAAATATTACGGGAGAGCGGAGCGTTTGCTGAAACCTCATATCTCCGCCGTGGTCCTCTCTAGCGTCTCCCCCTTCCTGTCCGTGAAGGTGAAAGAGAGCTCGCCCCGGGGCTGGAAATCTTCCCTTTCCGCCACTACCAGGTGGAAAGGACTGGTGAGCACCTGGGCGGTCATGCTTCCCGATTCCGGTTCCACCACTTCCACCTCCACCCGGACCTCGGTTCCCACCTGCACCGCCCGCACCACGGAGACGGCGTATCCCGACGTGCTCCTGGGTCCCTGCATGGCGGCGATGACCACCTGGCGCGAGAAGTTGATCTCGCCCGCCGGAAGTTCCAGGCCAGAGAGGAATAGGAGCCGCTTTAGTGCCTCATCGTCCTCCAGCACCAGGAAAGCGGGTCCGGTTTCTCCCCCGGTGGCCGGTTGCTCGAAGCGCCCGTAATCGCATACCGAGCCCTGCATGAGGGTCCGCAGGGGTATCTCCCTTTCGGGAGCCCCCTTTCCCGCCATCTCCTCCTCGCCGGCCTTATCGCCCCCGCACCCGTAGATGGCGACGGCGGAGAGGGCCGCCAGAAGGAAGGCGAGCAGAAAGGCCGCCGGGCGTCTCGTCGACGACCTGCCCATAACCTTCCGTCCCGATCGAACCTTCGTCTTCCTGCCGCGTGCGCCGGTGAGGCCGGTCCACGCTACGCAATGCTACGCAATGATTATAACCCGCGCCTTGCCCGGGCGCGTACGACCCACCACCTTGTGCCCGTAGCGCATACTCTCCGCGTCGCTCGCTTGGCGCCGCGCCTTGCATCGAAGTTGGGGGTCGCCCGCCGGCAGCTGGTCGTGTTACGGAAGAAAATGGAAAATATTTCCTATGGGGTGCGCGACTTCTGCGCCGCCTGGCGGCGGCCGGCGGCGAAGTGTGAGCCGGGAAGAGGTTCCGTGGAGTGGTTTCTCCTGCCGCGCCGTCCTTTTCCCGCGACGGCCGCCCCTTGAAGATACCGTTTGGTAAATGAGCCGAAATCCGTTATATAATTATAAAGCCGCGCAGCGGCTCGGAGGGCGCAAGGAGACGGCGGAAAGGAGTTTTCCCGCTGTCCTGAGGAGGTGGTAAGGGATCGTCGGGGGAGACCCCGGAGGAAAGAAAGGAGAGGGTATATGTCGGAGATAAGGTTCGACGGACGCGTCGCAGTAGTGACCGGGGCCGGCGGCGGCCTAGGTAGGGAATACGCCCTGCTCCTGGCCAGCCGCGGGTGCAAGGTGGTGGTCAACGACCTGGGCGGGGCCGTGGACGGAACGGGCGCCGGGACCACCGCCGCGGAGAAGGTGGTGCAGGAGATCAAGGACGCCGGCGGGGAGGCGGTCCCCAACTTCGACAGCGTGGCCGACTGGGAGGGCGCCCAGAACATCATCAAGACGGCCATCGACAACTACGGGAAGATCGACATCCTCATCAACAACGCCGGCATCCTGCGCGACAAGAGCTTCCTCAAGATGGAGCTGGAGGATTACGAGAAGGTCATCGCCGTCCACCTCAACGGCACCTTCTACTGCTCCAAGGCGGCCTGGCCCTACATGCGGGAGAACAATTACGGGCGCATCGTCTCCGCCGCCTCCGCTGCCGGTGTCTACGGCAACTTCGGGCAGGCCAACTACGGAGCGGCCAAGATGGGCATCATCGGTCTAATGCACGTCCTCAAGCAGGAGGGAGCCAAGTATAACATCCTCTGCAACACCATCGTGCCCATCGCCGGAACGCGCATGACGGCCACCGTGCTGCCGCCCAACCTGGTGGAGATCCTCAAGCCCGAGTACGTGGCCCCCATGGTGGTGTGGGCTTGCTCTGACCGCTGCAACTTCTCCGGTTACACCTTCGTGGCCGGGGCCGGTTACTTCAGCCGCACCGCCTTCATGGAGGGCCCGGGGGTCTTCCTGGACCCGGCCCAGGGGATCACCCTGGAGATGATCGACGAGAACATCGATAAGATCGTCTCCCTGGAGGGCGCCCGGACCTTCGAGAACGCCACCGAGCAGACCGGCAACGCCCTTTCTAAGCTCAACCTAGGATGAGCCGGCGGGAAGGCAGGACGGCGAGTCGAGGAAGGAGTTGAATATAAGATGCCTATCGACCTTTCGGTAGTGGGGAAGGAGCTGCCTGCCCTGGATTACGAGTACACGGTTCGGGACGTGATCCTCTATGCCCTGGGGGTGGGGGCCGGGTACGAGGACGACGAGCTGAAGTTCGTCTACGAGAACGGGCTGCAGGTGCTGCCCACCTTCGGGGTAATCCCTCCCTTCCCGGCGCTCATGGGACTGGTGAACGTGGAGGGCGTGGACATCAACTTGGTGATGCTGGTGCACGGGGAACAGTACCTGGAGATCCGCAAGCACCCCATTCCCACCCAGGGCAAGCTGACCTCCAAGCCCAAGATCGCCGCCGTGTGGGACAAGACCAAGGGCGCGGTCATCGACCTGGACGTGGAGACGGTGGACGAATCCGGAGACGTGGTCTTCTTCAACAAGTTCTCCAGCTTCATCCGGGGAGAGGGCGGCTTCGGCGGCGAGCGCGGACCCGAGCCGGGCAACGAGCCTCCGGACCGCGACCCGGACAAGGTGGTGGAGATGAAAACACTCCCCATCCAGGCCATGATCTACCGCCTGTCCGGGGACTACAATCCACTGCACATTGACCCCAACTTCGCCAGCATGGCGGGCTTCCCCAAGCCCATACTGCACGGCCTGTGCACCTTCGGGCACGCGGGTCGGGCGGTTCTCAGGGAGTACTGCGGGAACGACCCGGCCAAGTTCAAGGCCATCAAGGTGCGCTTCAGCCGTCCCGTGTGGCCGGGAGACACTATCGTCACCCAGATGTGGCAGGAGTCCGAGGACAAAATAATCTTCCGGTGCACCACCAAGGAGCGTCCGGAGGAGTACTGTATCACCAACGCCGCGGTGTGGCTCAACGTGTAAGGCGGGCTATGGTGAAAAGAGGGGCGGGCCTGCCCGCCCCTCTTTTACTCTGGTTTACCGGGAAAGGGAACCCCTCCGGCTAGAACCCGGTATCTGCCCGCCGTCATACCGGCGAATAAGGGTACATCCGCGGTAGGGGACCGATTTTCGATCCTCCTGTCGATTTGCGCTCAGAAACGGGGAATGAAGTCCTCCTCGCGTACCAGCTCCATGGAAATGGCCTCCTCGGGACAGGTGACCATGCACAGCCCGCACCCCATGCACTTCTCCGGGTCCACCGTGCTGACCTGGGAACCCTCCTCTCCGGCGAGGGAAAGGGCCCCGAAGAAGCACCGCTCCAGGCACGTTCCGCAGCCGCTGCATTTCTCCGCGTCCACCCGGGCCTGGAAACGACTGGGATCGCATAGGTTGATGCCCTTGGAGATGAGGGTGAAGGACATGCAACAGTCATCGCAGCAATTGCAGATGTAATGGCTGTCCGTGGTCCGGTTCATGGTCACGTGCACCAGCCCGGCCTCCTCGCACTCCCGGATGATGTCCAGGGCTTCCTCCACGCTTACCTCGCGACCGCTGCCCCTTTCGATGGTGTATTCCGCCGCCCTTCCCACCTGCAGGCACACCTCCAGGGGCTTGTCGCAGTTGCCCTCTATGAGGCGGCAGGTGCACTTGGTGACCGCCACCCTTCCGGAATCCCTTATGATGCGCTCCACGTCGTCGAAGGCCAGGATGCGCGAGCGGGCCTCCACTGGCTGCTGCACGGTGACGATACGGGAGAAGGGCTTTGGAAGCATCCTGGAGACCATCCCGGCGAATTCCGGCCACTCCTCGGCCATGAAGCGTTTCCAGAGCCGGTGGTACTCGGGAGGGGCCTCCGGCCAGAGTATGGAGGCGTCGTGGAACTGCACCAGGTCCCGGCACATGCGGTAGACCGTCCCCTGGGGTTTCTCCGACTTGAAGATCAATCCCTTGCGGAAGAGGATATCCAGTCTCTCCTTAACTACGTCCTCGGGAAGCCCCACCTTCTCCGCCAGCTCCGGGAGGGTGCCCGGAGTGGCCAGGAGGATGCGCGCTTCCTCCTCGTCGGCGATCATGCGGAAAAGCTCGGGTATGAGCTTGCTCTGGGGCATGAGCACCCTGCTCGCCAACTGCTGGTAGAGGTCCTCGTCGTTCATGTGCCTTCCCCTTTCTCCATCCTGCACCGAGAGAACACGATAGGGATATTATAAGCCGGGAGCCGCCGCCGGGGACGGTTACGGGTGCCTTCGACGGGAACATGGTTCCGGCGCATCCGATTGCTGGTCAGTGTCCCCCCGAATGACCCGCTTCCTCGGCGGCGGCTTGAATGGGGTGATTCTCTTCCGCTCCCTCCTGCGTGGCATGATCCCCCGCCTCTTCAACGTGGACCTCCTCCTCCCCGCTCTCGTGCCCGTGCTCTTCCACTGCGCGGGGCATGAGGGCGGTGGCGGACTCCCGGTAACCCGCAGCCGCTTCGGATAGGAGTTCAAGGAAGCTCAGATGGGCTTCCTCGCCACCGGCCGGTACCCTCACCCGGCTCATCTCCCGGACACCTTCCTCCAGGATCAGGGCCGTCTCCTCCAGGATCCCGGCCAGGTCCTCCTTAAGTTCCTCCTCGTTCCCGTGATCCAGGGCGGCCACCTCCTCGCCCAGTTCTCCGAGCCTGGAGGTCAGTTTTTCGTTGATCTTGCGAATTTCCCGGAAGTAATCCTCCCGGTCCGCGCTCCCACAGCCCGCGAGCGAGAAGAACGCACCGAGCAGAAGGGCCGACACCACAAGAGATACGGTTTTCTTGACCATACAGGTTCACTCCTTGATTTCCCCGCGGAAAGCGCGCTTCAGGCCTCTATAAGTTTAACGTCACATCGGCTCTTGACGCCCGCAATGACTCCTGAAAATGCCGCGCCACCCATGAACGGCACGCCAGTTCCGGAGGCATTGCATAATCAGTGCTTTCTTCGGTCAGTTTCCGAGCATTCGTGGAGATAGTATACACCAAGGAGCTACGAAAAGAGGCGGACCTTGTGTATCTCAGGATATCGGTCCGAAAGTATGCCATCGAATGCTCCCCTGCCACGGCCCCTTCTTCCGGCTCCGGAATGACCAATGGGAGAGGGCCAACACCGCCCCTGCGCCGTCGGCGTGCAGCGAAGAATCCCCATCCCATTAAGGTAATGATCGATGAAAGGGAATGAATAACGCTCCCGCGCCGGCAGCTGGGCTAAGGCCGGGCCGAATGATCGATGAAAGCGGACGAAAGCCGCTCCCGTGCCGGCCGGCATCAAATGCGGTGAGAACGGGCATGAATACCTTGATTCGGCGGGAGTACACGTGGAATCCCTAACCTGGGGGTCGGCTCGGCCAGGGAGGCTTCCTTTTCCGTCCAAGTTTAACCTACCGGTTAAGGAGGAACCATAAAGGTGATCGCGAGGGCAGCGAAGGTTGTACCGAACGGCCCGGCGGAGTCGGCGTAAGCGGGCGGGGAGGGCTGCGACCCTCCCACGGCGGGTCGGATAGGACGGGGCCGAGGAGTTGTTAGACTGCCGAGGTGGTGCGGGATAGGAGGTCGGCCGGGGGTGTTTCCCCCGCCGGAAATCGAGAGGGAAAGGAGGGGACTATGGATCCCAAGGCGGTACAGAGGATGACCCTGGAGGGTATGCGGCACTTCTTGCGCATGACCTTCGACACCCTGGCCTCCTTTCAGGAGCAGATGGAGAAGATGTGGAGGACCTTCCTGGAGCAAGCCGGGGAGGTGCAGAAGGAGGGCGAGAAGATGCTCGCCGAGTGGCTGGAGAACCTGCGCAAGGGAAGGGAGGAACTCCTGCGCAACCTGGAGGACGGGTTGCGCCGCATGGAGGAGCTCCTGGGGCAGGATTGAAATCGTCCCCCGCTGTCGCGGGCGGCCCGGTTGGATCAAGGAGGGCGATATGGCGGAGAACGGCGGGAGCCGGTTGGAGTGGATGGAGACCTGGAGGAGGTGGCAGGAACTCCAGGCGGAGGCCTTCCGGTTGTGGCTGGAGGCCTGGGGAAACACCCTTTCCGGTGCCTTCCCCGGCTGGAGGACTCCTTCAGGCGGGGAGGGGGAGAGGGAGGCGGGCGCCGGCGGGGCCGTGTCCCTTTTCCAGGAATGGATGGAATATAACCGCGATCTCATGTCCCGTTTCGGGATCCCCGTAACCGGGGTGGGGCCGGAGACCTTCCTTCGGACCTTCCATTCCGCCGAGATATACGGCGAGCTGTATTCCCTGTGGATGGAGATGGCGGAGGATTACCGCCGCGCCGTGGGGGAGAAGGGGGAATTCGACCTGGAGGCACTGCACGCCTTGCTGGACAGGTGGGCCGAAAAGTACCGGGAGCTGGTGGACAAGGTCTTCACCCCCGCCCTTCCCGAGCCTTTGCAGTGGGTGGCGGAGCTCTATTCCGGGGAGATACCCCTCCTGGCCGGAGGACTCACGGCCCAGTTCTGGGCCCCCTGGGCGGAATTCGCCCGCTCCATGTCCCGGCGGGGCTTCAGCCTTGAGCGTCCCACCCCGGAGACGGCGCTCAAGGTCTACGAGGAATGGAGGAAGGCCTACGAGGAGAGCTACGGGCGGCTGCTGCGCATGCCGGCCATGGGGTACTACCGGGAGTCTATGGAAAAATATGCCAAGACAATGGATTCCCTCAACGAGTTCGGCATCGCGCTGGCCGAGTTCTACGCCGCCCTCCAGGGCGCCGGGATCAAGGGTTTCGAGAGGCTGCGGGAACGGATGGCCTCCATGCGGGAGGAAGGCGGTGACGGGCTCATGTCCTTCCGGGACTTTTACCGCCTGTGGTGGCAGACCAACGAGGACATCTACGTGGACCTCTTCCGTACCGAGGAATTCTCCCGCCTCCTGGGGCAGCTGGTGGACAAGGGGATGGAATTCCGCTCCGCCTTCCAGGCTTACGTGGAGGAGATATCCAAGGAATTGCCCTTCCCCAACCGCTCCGAGATGGACCACCTCTACCGGACCCTGGACCGCCTGAAACGGGAGGTAAGGTCCCTGAAGAAGGAGCTGCGGGAGATGAGGGGTGCGCCGACCGGTTCGGGAGGGGAGGGATGAGCATGTTCCGCGAGTTCCTGGACCCCAAGTTCTTCCTCCGGGAGCTGGAGGATATCAACCGCAAGGTGGTCAAGGGGGCCGAGATACTTTTAAGCATCCCCGACGTGGACGTGGAACCCACTCCCAAGGAGCTGGTCTTCGAGGAGGACAAGATGCGGCTGTTCCACTACCTCTCGCCGGGGGAGCCGCGCTGCCCGGTGCCCGTGCTCATCTGTTACGCCCTGGTCAACCGCCAGTACATGATGGACCTCCAGTCCGACCGCAGCCTCATCCGCAACCTCCTGGGGGAGGGCCTGGACATCTACATCATCGACTGGGGTTATCCCGACCACGGTGACCGCTACCTCACCCTGGAGGACTACATAGATGTGTATCTCAACGACTGCGTGGACCTGGTGCGGGAGCGGTCGGGGGAGGAGCGCATCAACCTCCTGGGGGTCTGCCAGGGAGGGACCTTCTCCGTGATCTACGCCGCCCTGTACCCGGAGAAGATACGCAACCTGGTCACCATGGTCACCCCTATCGACTTCCACGTCACCGACGGCCTGCTCAACGTCTGGAGCCGGCACATGGACGTGGACAAGATGGTGGATACCATGGGCATCATCCCCGGCGAGTTCATGAACGTGGGTTTCCTCATGCTCAAGCCCTTCCAGCTCATGGTGGACAAGTACGTGGGCCTCATGGACAACCTGGACGATCCGGCCACGGTGGCCAACTTCGTGCGCATGGAGAAATGGATATTCGACAGCCCGGCCCAGGCGGGGGAAGCCTACCGAAAGTTCATCAAGGAGCTCTACCAGCAGAACAAGCTTGTCAAGGGGGAGCTGGAGATAGGGGGCCGGCGGGTGGACTTGGGGAGGATAACCATGCCCCTCCTCAACATCTACGCCACCGAGGACCACCTGGTGCCCCCCGCCTCCTCCATCCCCCTCAACGACCTGGTGGGAAGCGAGGACAAGACGCTGTACGGTTTCCCCGGGGGGCATATCGGGATCTACGTGAGCTCCCGATCCCAGAAGGAGTTGGCCCCCATGGTCTCCGGGTGGTTGGTGGAACGCTGTCCCGGCGCGAAAAAGGGCGGCAGGGTAAGGGGAAGCTCGGGGAAAGCGGCCTCCGCGAGGCCGGCGGGGGCATCCGGCGGGGAGGCCTCCGCTTCCACCGCCGGCAGGCCCGGGAGCAAGGCGACAAGGGCTCCCGGGAAGCCTTCCGGGACCTGAGGAATCCGGTGGCGGACCGCGTTCACCGGCCGGATGGAAGACCGCCCTGGAGGGTGGGGGGTGATTCCGGGACCCGATACCTGGATGACGGCAGGTTTCGTCCTTGCGGCGTGAGCCACGCTGGCCTTCAGGACCCGGGGGCCGCCGGTACGGTCTTTTTCCAAAAATAGGAAAGCGTGGCCGACCCCAGCCCCAGCGTCCACAGGTGGATGAGGAGCATCGTGAAGCGGTCCCGGTCCAGGGGCCAGTACTTGCGGTTCTCCAGGGAGTAGAGGATGTCCATGAGGGAGAGGAAGAGGAGGGAACTCCCCGCTGCCACCCCGAAGAATCCGCCCTCCGGTTCGCCCTTCCAGAGATGCCAGGCGGCTAGCATGCAGGCGGTGCTCATCCAGGAATCGGCCAGGGGGAAAGCGCGCTCGAAGGCTTCGTCCTGCTCCGTCTCGGTGGCCTGAATCTTCCCGGTGAAGAAGAGTATCCAGAATGCGGCGGTGGCCGCCCCCGTGAAACCCAGCAGCCCGGCCAGCAGCCGCCTCTTCAGGGCTTCGCCACCCCGCACGCCAGATGCTTCCCCGGACATGGGTTTATTATAGCAGACGTGAACTTTTCCGACCCCCGCTGCTCGTGAAAGCGGCGTGACGGGCGGTAGCAAAGAATGGCGCGTGTGGTACGGTTTCAGGCAGGTAATGAACCCAAGGAGAAATACCTCCGTTGGCCGTGGGGAATGGGCTGCGGGCTCGCTCGGGCGCCGATTTACGGATGGGGTGGTGGAAGGCCTCGGGATCTTAACCTCTGGGATTATAATAATCGCGTATCGTGCCGGCGGTCGCCGGGCCTGGATTGCGGAGATGCACATTCTGGTCGAATCGCTCCCCCCTTCGGGAAAAGGGTCCCGACGGGATGCCGGTTCCGAGGCCGAGGGCGTGGTTTTCCGGGAGATGAACCCTTGCGTGGCCGGCGCCTGCCGTCGTGCACGGGATGGGCTTCAGCATTCGGGAGGAGCTCCGCCGTCCGGAGTGGCACCCGTAAAGGCCGCGAACTTATCTGCAGCGGAAGGCAGGTTTCCCTTGTGCGACCGGGAAGGGCGCGGGCGGCGTGGGAAGGCGCGGTGAGAAGCGCCATGCTTCCCGCTCCCTTGAAAAGGAAAAGGAGCGGCGCCTTCAAAGGGATAGGGGGATGAGGATGTCCACAAAGGGTAACGGGAAGCGGCGTCCGGGGAGATGGTCGCGTTTTTCAATCCTGGCGGTCCTTTTAGCGGCCTCCCTGGCCCTGGTGCTGGTCTTTCACCTTGGGCTGAAAAAGGACGTGGTCTTCAGCCACTTCTTCTACCTTCCCGTGGTCCTGGCCGCCCTGTGGTGGGACTGGAAGGGGTTGAGCGTAGCCGCTTCCCTTTTCGCCCTTCTGCTGCTCTCCCATGCCGCGAGCGGATTGCAGGTCTCCATGTGGGTGGAAGTGGTCCGCGGCTTATCCTTAATCATGGTGGGATGCGTGGTGGCCTACCTGAGCCGGAGACAGGGACAACTGCACGGGGAACTGGAGAACCATTACCGGGAGCTGGAGAGGGTGGTAGAGGAGAGAACCGCCGAGCTCAGGGAGAAAAACCGCGAACTGGAGGCCTACGCCCAGACCGTCTCCCACGACCTGAATGCCCCCCTGGTGGTGATCACCGGATTCCTGGAGCTTCTGAAGGAGAGGGCCGGGGATAGGCTGGGGGAGGAGGAGAAAGAGTACCTGGAGAGGATGGAAAAGGCCGCGGAACGCATGGGCCGGCTCATCAGCTCCCTTCTTGCCTATGCCAGGGCGAGCGCCGGGCCCGCGTCTCTCGAGGTGGTGGACCCGGGGGAGGTGTTCCGGGAGGTGGCCATGGAGAGGGCCCTGGACCTGGAGAACCTCCAGGCTTGGGTGGAGGTCGACGAGGGCACCCCTCCGGTAAGGGCCGATCCCGTACGCCTCCAGCAGGTCTTCTCCAACCTGCTGGACAACGCGCTCAAGTACCGGAGACCGGACGCGCCCCTGAGGGTCAGACTCGGCTGGAGGCCCGAAGGGAGGATGATCTGCCTGTACCTGAGGGATAACGGCACGGGAATAGAGCCGGGGAAGGCGGAGGAGATATTTCAGCCCTTCCGGCGCCTGCTTTCCTGCGAGGAACCCGGCTTGGGGTTGGGGTTGTCCATCGTGAAGAAGGCGGTGGAGAGCTGGGGCGGGAGGATATGGGTGGAATCGGAGCCCGGGAGCGGCTCCGCTTTCTTCTTCACCGTTCCCGCCGTCGGCGAAATGGGGAGAGGTGCGGTCCCCACCGTGGATGGTTGAGAGGGATCAGGAGAGCGCGGGGAGGAAGGCTTCTAGAAAGCGGCGAAGGCTGGCCAACGCCCGGCGCATGCCCCGGCGCATATCCCGCGCCCGGGCGAGGAGGGAGCCGTCGGCGGCCATCATCCGGAAGCGCTTGGACCACAGGTCGGGTCGGGACTGGCCGGAATAGGGCAGGAGGTCCTCCAGGCCCACGAAATCGTGCTCCATCTCGTCGCTGACCGCCTTGATGACGGCCGCGGGCACCCCGGCCCCAGCGGCCACCTGGACCACGGCGGAACCCTCCATCTCCACCGCCAGGGCCCGGAAGGTCGATCCGAGGTGGGCGCGCAGTTCGGGGTCCAGGACCACCTGGTCGCAGGTGATGATCCTGCCCCGGTGGCAGGTCAAGGCCGTCCGGGCGGCGGACCTTCCCGCCATCTCTGCCAGTTCGCCCCCTGCCGGGAAGGAGGGATAAAAGAGCACCTTGCCCCCTTCGCATAGTCCCGGACCCGTGTGGCCGAAGCCCCCGGAGTGGATTACCCCCACGTCCGCGGGGAGCACCTCGTCCGCAACCACCAGGTCGCCGAGGCGGAGGCGGGGATCCAGGGAGCCCGCGGTGCCTATGAGCACCAGGACGCGGGCCCGGTGACGCTCCAGAAGATACATGGAGCCTGCCGCCGCGGGCACCTTCCCCACGCCGCAGGTGAGGACAAGGACGTGGGAGGATCCCAGGCTGCCCCGCCGAAGCTCCATTCCCCGTGGGGCGGGGAGCGAGGTGGGATCCCGCAGGAGGGGCAAGAGGCAGGAGGATTCGTCGGGGGTGGCGGCGATGAAGGCGATCGACCCCGGGACGGCTTCCGGTTCCTGATGGAGGTTTTCCCGCAATCCGCCCTCCCGTGCTTATGGGGAACCGCCGGAGGCAGGCACCCCGCCAGGTGATCCCTGCATTTTCATGGACTTGCGATTCCCTCTGATAATGGCGCTGCCGGCAGCGGTTGCCCAGATAAGGTTAACACGGGAAGAGGTGCGAGGTTAATCCCGGCAGGGACTTCCTTTATGGGTTGATTCCCGTCCCTCCTCTCGGCGCCGAGGGTCGAGGAGATGGCCTTGATGCCGCGAATTTCCGGTGGCGCTTTAGGGGTCGAGAGGTTTCGGGGGACCGCCCTGCCGAACTTGTGAAACCGGTGAGGCCCGGGGAAGGAGTGGAGCATTCCCTCCGTTACCCGGTACGGCAACCGTGGTACCGCGTCCGGTCTCCGAAGTAGGGAGGACGGAGAATGTCAAGGATCAAGAAATCGGTCTTCGTGCCCGGTGAGGGGAGGGGATGAGATGGTGGAATAAGGAAAAGACTGACGGCGGCCGCGCAGGCCTCGGGTGAGACATGATTAGGCATTAAGGAAAGCCATTGCGCGACCGATTAATTACCATAATTGACACGGCATTCGCGGGCGTCACTTTCCGTTTCCGGACCTTTTCGCGTGGGGAAACGTTCGCGGGTGGAGCTGAGGGTGAAGGAGGGAGAGCATGGCGGAGAAGATACTCATCGTGGACGACGACGCCACCATGGCCAACCTTCTCTCCACGGTGCTCGAGTTCGAGGGTTTCCAGCCCCTGAAGGCGCTTTCCGGAGAGGAAGCCATACGCATGGTAAAGGAGGAGAGTCCGGACCTGGTGCTCTTGGACATCATGATGCCGAAGATGGACGGCTTCGAGGTCCTGGCCCGCCTGAGGGGGGACCCGCGCACGGAGAAACTACCGGTGATCATGCTCACCGCCTGCACCGAGGACCGGGACATGTTCGAGGGGTGGAGGCGGGGGGCAGACGAATACGTGACCAAGCCCTTCGACCCCCACCGGCTGGTGGAGATAATCCGGGAGGTCCTGTCCCGTTCCTACGAGGAGAGGCTGGAGGAAAGGGCCCGGCACGTGGAATACCTGCTCGACCTCCTGAGCAGAATAGACCGGGAGAAAGAGAAAGGGGTCAGGTCTTGAATTTTGCATACCAGGGCATGTCGCATTTCTTGGGATTTACACAGCGCCCACGATTGCAAAATTCAAGACCTGACCCCTCAGTCCTCTCCGAAGAGGGTGCGGAAGAGGCCCGGGTCCTCCGCCAGCTCCCGCAGGGCCCGCAGCTCGTGGGTGTTCAGGCGGTGGGCCGCCCTGCGCAGGTATAGGAGGGCCGCCTCCCGGGTGCGCCTGAAGGTGTGGGGGTAGAGCTCCCGTACCGCCATGTCCACGCAGTCCTCAAGGGAAAAGCCAGCCTTCCGCTTGCGCTGAGCCAGGGAGAATATGCGCGGGAAGTCGGCGAAGACCTCCGTGCCGGAGCCCCTGACACTTCCTCCCGGCGAGGCGTTCCTTGGCCGCTCGCGTATCTCCTCCACCGCCCGCGGGTTTCCCGCCAGCTCCCGGAGGGCCCGCAGCGAGCCCCAGCCCCGCCTTTCCTTGAGGCGCTCGAGGATATCCATGGCCGTGTCCAGGACATCCCGGTAGGCGTGTGGGTATTCCTCCCGGGCACAGGAGGAAACGGCCTCCGGAACGCTCAACCCCTTTCCTACCCGGAGGAGGGCCCGGGAATAGAGGTCCGCGTAGTTCACGCGATCCGCAAGCCGTGGAATGTCCTCCATGGGATAATGATAGCATCGCGGAACGCGGGATGGTGATGTAGGATCCAGACGACGGCATCGGTGCGTCCTCTCCGGAAGATACGCGCCTCGGGATGCCGGCCGCAGGATCGCTGCCGGAGAAAGGTTCCGGCGAGGATTATGCCGTCGTCGCCGGGTTCCCGCGCGGGATCGGGAAGCAAGGAGGACCGCGTGCCCGAAGTATCGGTAATGGTGGATAGGAGGGAAGGCCGAAGTGGAGAAACGAAGCGGAGCGAATCCCCGTGCGGTAGTACTGCTTTCCGGGGGCCTGGATTCCATGCTGGCCGCGGAGCTCCTGCGCCGATGCGGGGTGGAGGTGGTAGGCCTGGCCTTTCGAAGCCCCTTTTTCGGGAGCGCCAAGGCGGAGAAGGCCGCCCGCCACCTGGGTATCCCCTTCCATGTGGAGGATATCACCGAGCCCCACCTGGAGATAGTCAAGAACCCGCGTTTCGGATACGGAAAGAACCTCAATCCATGCATCGACTGCCACGCCCTCATGGTGGGCAGGGCGCTGGAGAGGCTGGAGGAGCTCGGCGGCTGGTTCATCGCCACGGGGGAGGTGCTGGGGGAGCGGCCCAAATCCCAGAACCGGCAGGCCCTTGAGCTGGTGGCCCGTCACTCGGGGGCAGGCGACCTCCTTCTGCGCCCTCTGTCCGCACGCCTCCTGCCGGAGACCCGCCCAGAGAGGGAGGGGTGGGTGAGGCGCGAGGACCTCCTG
Organism: Actinomycetota bacterium; assembly: GCA_030019255.1. Classification (NCBI taxonomy): domain Bacteria; kingdom Bacillati; phylum Actinomycetota; species Actinomycetota bacterium. The sequence goes on along the minus strand of JASEFK010000007.1, from coordinate 115,587 downwards.
GACATAAGCGGGCGCTCCCGCCGCCGACAGATGGAGCTGGCCAAGGAGTGGGGGATCGTGGACTACGAGAGCCCGGCCGGGGGCTGTCTGCTCACCGACCCCGGTTTCACCTCCCGCCTCCGGGAACTTATGGCCCGGGTTCCCGGGTTCGACCGCCACGACGCGGAGCTGGTCAAGCTGGGACGCCAATTCTGGGTGGGGGACACCCTCATCGTCCTGGGGAGGAGGCACGAGGAGAACCTGAGACTCAGGGAGGCCGCCCTTCCCTCCGACCTCCTCCTGCGGGAGAGGGACCAGCCGGGACCCACCGCACTGCTGCGGCGCTTTCCCCGTGGCGGTGCGCCCGGGGAGGAGGCTCTTGAGGAGGCGGCGCGCCTTCTGGGAATATATGGTAAGCGGAAAAGGCCTCTTTCCCGGGAGGAGATGGTGCCGTGCAGCCGGGAGGGCGAGGCGGGGGAGGAGTTCCCGCCGCAGCCTTGAGGCTGATTTCCCGGCCACGGGTCTTGTCAGCCGCGGCCTATATTATATATTATGTACATGTTATATGAATTAGTAAAAATGACGGAAAGAGGCCGGTGAATGGGTCGAGTGGCAGCGGGGGCGTCCGGATGATTGGCGGGCGGCCCGGTTGCCGCGGCGGGTTGCACTGCCGGGAAGGCATACTTTAACGTATCATTGAACGACGCGGAGAGGGCAGGAAAGGAAGTAAGAGTCTATTGGAAACCGTTTCCAAGAGGTGAACATGGAGGAGAAGTACGATTTCGCGCGCCTGGAGGAGAAGTGGAGGCGGCGCTGGGAGGAAGCTGATCTTTACCGGTGCGATGAGGACGAGAAACGCCCCAAGAAGTATGTCCTGGTCATGTTCCCCTATCCCTCCGGCCCCGCCCACATGGGGCACGTGGCCAATTACAACCTGGGTGACGTGCTGGCGCGTTACCTGCGCCGCCGGGGGATGAACGTACTCCATCCCATGGGGTGGGACGGCTTCGGGCTGCCGGCGGAGAACGCGGCCATCCGCTCCGGGGTCCATCCCTCCAAGTACACCTGGGACAACATCGCCCTTCTCAAGGAGGGCCTACAGCGCCTGGGATATTCCTACGACTGGAGCCGCGAGCTGGCCACCTGCGATCCCGAGTACTACCGCTGGACCCAGTGGTTCTTCCTCAAGTTCTACGAGCGTGGCCTGGCCTACAAGGCCCTGGCCTGGGCCAACTGGTGCCCCTCCTGCCGCACCGTGTTGGCCAACGAGCAGGTGGTCGGAGGGCGCTGCGAGCGCTGTGACACCCTGGTGGAGCAGAAGGCTCTCTCCCAGTGGTTCCTGCGCATCACCGCCTACGCGGAGAGGCTGCTTAAGGACATGGACCAGCTCTCCGGGTGGCCGGAGAGCGTCCTCACCATGCAGCGCAACTGGATCGGGCGCTCCGAGGGATGCGAGGTGATCTTCCGGGTCAAGGAGACGGGGCAGGAAATACCCATCTTCACCACCCGGCCGGATACCCTGTGGGGGGTGACCTTCTTCCTCCTGGCCCCGGAACACCCCCTGGTGGACGAACTCACCGAGGGCACTCCCTACCGGAAGGAGGTGGAGGCCTTCCGCGAGCGGCTCAAGGGGGTCTCGGCCATCGAGCGCGCCTCCTTGGAAACGGAGAAGGACGGGGTCTTCCTGGGGGCGCATGCCGTGAACCCGGTCAACGGGGAGGAGGTGCCCATCTGGACGGCCAACTTCGTGCTCATGGAGTACGGGACGGGGGCGGTGATGGCCGTTCCCGCGCACGACCAGAGGGACTTCGAGTTCGCCCGCAAGTTCGGCCTGCCCATCCGGGTGGTCATTCAGCCACCGGGAGGCGAGCTGCGCCCGGAGGAGATGACCGGGGCCTATGTGGATCCCGGGACCATGGTGAACTCGGGGCCCTTTGAGGGGCTGGACAGCGAGGAGGGGCGAACGCTCAGGGTCCCGGATTACCTGGAGGAGCACGGGTGGGGCAGGCGCACCGTTAACTACCGGCTGCGTGACTGGCTGATCTCCCGTCAGCGATATTGGGGCGTACCTATCCCCATCATCTACTGTTCCCGGTGCGGGATGGTCCCCGTGCCCGAGGAGGACCTGCCCGTGCTCCTGCCCGAGGACGTGGAGTTCATATTCGAGGGGCCCTCTCCCCTGGAGAGGTCGGAGGAGTTCCGTCGCACCACCTGCCCGCGCTGCGGCGGGGAGGCGGAGCGGGAGACAGACACCATGGACACCTTCGTGGACTCCTCCTGGTATTACCTGCGTTACGCCAGCCCTCACGAGAAGGAACGGCCCTTCGATCCCCGGGCGGTGCGTTACTGGCTCCCCGTGGACCAATACATAGGGGGAATCGAGCACGCCATCATGCATCTCCTCTATTCCCGCTTCTTCACCAAGGTCCTCAAGGACCTGGGGATGGTGGACTTCGACGAGCCCTTCACCAACCTCCTGTGCCAAGGGATGGTGGTCATGGGAGGGGCCAAGATGAGCAAGTCCAAGGGGAACGTGATCACCCCGGAGAGTTTCATCGACAGCTACGGCGCAGACACCCTGCGCCTGTTCATCCTCTTCCTGGGTCCCCCGGAGGCGGACAAGGAGTGGAACGACGCGGGCATAGAGGGAGCCCACCGGTTCCTGCACCGCGTGTGGCGACTGGTCCACCGCTACCTGGACATCCTCACCTTCAAGACCCAGCCAGTGCCCGAGGATGCCGAGGTGCTCAAGAGGCTGTCCCACCTCACCCACCGCACCATCAAGAAGGTCACCGAGGACATCGAGCGTTTCGCCTTCAACACGGCCATCGCCGCCATCATGGAGTTTACCAACGGGCTCTACCGGGAGATCGAGGAATACCCCGACGCCTTCAACACCTTCGAGGGCCACGAGGCCATCCGCACCCTCATCCTCCTCCTGGCTCCCTTCGCCCCTTTCATAACCGAAGAGCTCTGGGAGGAGGTGGGAGGTGAGTTCAGCGTGCACCAGCAGCCCTGGCCGGAGTACGATCCCCGCCTGGCCCGCTCCGAGCGCATCACCCTGGTGGCCCAGGTGGACGGAAAGGTCAGGGACCGCATCGAGGTGGACGCCGACATCACCCGGGAGGAGATGGAACGGGTGGCGCTTTCCTCGCCCAGGGTGAGGAAAAACCTGGAAGGAAGGGAGATCGCCCGGGTGGTGGTGGTCCCCGGCAAGCTGGTGAACATCGTGACCCGCTGAGAACCTCGCTGCGAGCAGACGCGGCGAGCTCCGGAACACGGAGATGCTGGAGAAATTATCCTCCCTGCTCGACTGGGCTTCCGGCCTGTCCTACCGGCAGCTGGCGATGGTCGTCGCCTTGCTCCTGGCCGCGGGGGTGGGCGGTTATTTCCTGCTGCGGCCCGCCCCCCGTCCGGAAGGCAATTTCCTGCCGGCACAGGAGGAGCAGGAGGCCGAAGCCGCGGAAACCAGGCTGGCCGTGCACGTGGCGGGAGCGGTTGTTCACCCCGGTGTGGTGCTCCTCGATCCCGGCGCGCGGGTGATGGACGCCGTGGAGCAGGCCGGCGGAGCCCTCCCGGACGCGGACCTGGATTCCCTCAACCTGGCCCAGCCGGTGCGCGACGGACAGAAGATAACCGTGCCCCGGAAGGGGGAGAGCGTCGGAGACCAGGATGGGGCCGCGTCACAGGCGGGGGGCCGGGTGAACATAAACACGGCGGGGAAGGAGGAGCTGGAGCGCCTTCCCGGCATCGGTCCCACCCTGGCCCAGCGCATCCTGGATTACCGGGAGGCGAACGGGGGTTTCCGCAGCGTTGAGGAACTCCGGAAGGTCTCCGGCATAGGCCCCAAGAAGTTCGAGGAGCTGAAGGACCTGGTGGAGATCTGAGGCCGTACCGAGGCGCCCCGGGACCAGGGGTCGCCCGGCGGCAAAGACGGCCTGACGCTGGGAGCGGGGCGGAAGCGTGAAACTCGGCTCTTGACGGCTCGTTGCGAGTATACCCGCAGAGGGGGCGGCGGCATGGGCACGAATTTTCCGCGGCGGCAATCCCGCAAGGAAAGCCCGTGCGTGGCACGCGAATGTGGGTGGCATGCGGAATTCCTTAGCCGCCGGGCGTCGCACGTGGTATTCCGTGGTTGTTCCACATGTGCCGTTGCCCCCGGCCGGGAATCGGCTTGGTAATGCCTGGAAATGGGAAGAGACCTCCTTTGCCGCTCCCGCCTCCTCCTCCTCGCCCTGGCCCTGGCGCTGGGCGGGGCGCTGGGCTGCGCCGCCAGGGAGACCTTTCCATGGGTGCTCTCGGCGGGAACCCTGGCCATGCTGCTGCTGGCCGCCGGGAGAGGGAGGAAGGAATGGGCCTGGGTGCTTCCGGCCCTGCTGCTATTCTATGCCGGCTTTTTCGTCGCCTGGAACGGCGAACGGCGGCTGGAGGGCCGGAGGGGAGAGGCCGGATGGACGCGCCTGGAAGGGAAGGTGGAGCCGGGAAACGCCGGCGGTGCAGGGGGGGAGGTTTTCCTCTTCCGGGTGGAGAAGGCAAGAGACTGTCCCTTCGCCATGCCTGGGGACCGGTACCTCCTGCGGACGGGGGAGGAAAACGAGTCCCCGGAATGGGGGGACCGGCTGGAGGTTGAGGGCTACCTCCACATCTTCCCCCGTTCCGGGGGCCAGGTGGCGGGCAGCCTCCGGGCGGAAAAGGTCCGGCGACTGGGAGGCGCGGGCAATCCTCTGCTGCGCTGCGCCGTCTTCCTGCGCACGAGGTGGGAGGGACTGGCCGAGAGGGTCCTGGTAAAACGGGAGGCAGCTCTCCTTGGCGGAATCCTGCTGGGGGATTACCGGAGGCTGGAACTGAGCGACCTGGTGGCCCTCCGCGGCTCGGGGTTGATCCACCTCTGCGCCGCCTCCGGGCTGCACGTGGGCATTCTGGCCGTCGGACTCCTCTGGCTGGGAAGGAAGTTGACCCTCTCCCGCCGGGCGACGATATTCCTGCAAGTACCCCTTCTGGCCGTTTATGCCCTGATGGCCGGGCTTTCCGTGCCCGTCCTGAGGGCCTCGGCGGTGCTTCTGGTGGCCGGGGCGGCCTTCCTCCTGGGAAGGGACTTCGATTTCCTTTCCGCCGCCGGAGCGGCGGTAATCCTCCTGTTCGTGCGCCAGGCCGACCTGGCAGCTTCTCCCAGTTTCCAGCTATCCCTAGCCGCAGCCCTGGGGGTGGTGCTTCTGCGCCGTCCACTTGGAGTCCTTATAGGAGCTGGCAACTCCCGGTTCCTGGACCTCGTGGTCACCTCCCTGGCCGCCCAGGCCGCCGTGGGCCCTTTCCTCCTGCACCACTTCGGGGAGCTGCCCCTTTTGGCCCCCGTGAGCAACCTCCTGGTGCTTCCCGTGCTTCCCCTGCTCATGGGGTTTTCCATGTTTTCCTTGTGCCTGGCGGCCCTCGGGATTCCGGGAGCCTCCCTCCCCCTGCTCGCCGCCGCCCCGCTGGCCCGCTGGATACTCAAGGTAGCCGGGTTCTTCTCCTCTGCCAGGTGGAGCCTGGTCCGCGTCTACCCCTTTTCCCTGGCCTGGATAACGATCTATTTTCCCCTGCTTCTTGCTGCCCTTATGGGAAGGGGAAGGGTTCGGAGGTGGGCGGGGCTTTCCCTCGCCGTCCTCCTCTCCCTCCTCCTGGCATGCGGCCTGCAGCTCAATCTCCCCGCACTGGGGGGCGCGAGGGGAATCGACCTTACCTTTCTGGACGTGGGTCAGGGGGACGCCTGCCTTGTCCAGGCCCCCGGGGGCGTGAACCTTCTGGTGGACGGGGGAAAGGACCCCTTCGTCCTGGAAGGAAAACTCCGCGCGAGAGACGTCCGCCGCCTGGATGCCGTCGTCGTGAGCCACCCGGAGGAAGACCATGCCGGTGGGCTGGAGGGAGCCCTGAGGGCCTGCTCCGTGGGCCTCGTCCTCCATCCCCCGCTGCAGGGGAAGGAGGGACATCGCTTCTTCAGCCTGGCCGCGGAGATGGGTATTCCGGTGCGGGAGATGAAGCGGGGAGACCGGTTCGAGGTGGGCGACGTAAAGCTGGAGGCACTGGGTCCCGATCCCGCCTGCGGGCCCGAGCTCGCCGCCAATGACCGGTCGCTGGTGTTGAGGATGGAAGCGGGCGGTAGGAGTTTCCTTTTTCCGGGCGACGTGGAGGAGGAGGGCATGGATGGACTCCTGCGGGAACCCCTCCCCCCGTGCGACCTGCTGAAGGTCCCCCATCACGGCGGATATGCGGCGGGGTGGGAGGAGTTCCTCCTGGCCCTGCGCCCGCGGCTGGCGGTCATCAGCGTGGGGGCCGGTAATTCTTATGGCCATCCCTCCCCGCGCACCTTGCGCGCTCTGCGGGCGCAGGGATGCGCCGTGTACCGGACCGACCTCGGCGGTGATATAGTAATCCGTGTGGTGGAGGGGGGATTTCGGGTGGAGACCTCGCGGGAGGGGGTGTCCCGTCGCGGCCCCGAGCTTCCGGGAGAGCGGCGGGAAGAGAGCGGCGCCCACCCGGCCGGAAGCCCGGTTCCGGCGACCGTGACCGGAGGGTGCCCCGGTTCGCCGGGCGGGAGGGGCCAACTTATGGCCTTCCGCCATCGCACAAGCCGGTGGACCCAGGATGGATGGGACGTTCGTACCCGGGCAGCTTCATGTATGCCGTCATCGGAGGGGGCTTGAATTGGGCGAGGGAAAACGGGCCCGGGCCGTTCTCATTCACGGGGAACAACCCCTCCTCCTGGAGGATGAGCTCAGGAAGATCCTGGAAAAGGCTTCCCGTAACCATCCGGAGCTGGAATTCAACCTCGACGTCTTCCGCATGGGCGAGGATGGCCTGGAGGAAGCCCTGGCCGCCGCGGAGACCCTTCCCCTGGCCGGCGGGTGGAGGTACGTGGTCATAAAGGAGGCCCAGCGGCTCACCCCGGGGGAGGTGAAACGGCTTTCCTCCTTCCTGGATCGTCCCCCGGAGAGCGCGGTTCTTATAATCCTGGCCTCAGGTCTGAAGAAGAACGCTCCCCTTATCAAGGCCTGCCGGGAAAAGGCCGCGGTGAGGGAGGCGGCCATATCCCGCCGCGAGTTTCCACTGTGGATAAAGTCCCGCTTCGAAGCGCGGGGGCTGCGGGTGAACGGCAGGGCCATACCTTATCTCCTGGAGATGGTGGGCGAGGATCTCATGGCCCTGGAAGCGGCGGTGGAGAAGATATCCCTTTTTCACCAGGGCGACCGGCCCGTGGAGCTGGAGGAAGTGGTGGCCCTGGTGATGCCCTCGGCGGAGAAAGCGGTCTACGAGCTGACCGACCGGGTGATGCTGGGGGACACGGACCAGGCCCTGAAGATACTGCGCCGCCTGTTGAGGCAGGGAGAGGACCCCAACCGGGTCCTCTACGCCCTTTCCCGTCACTATCTACGCCTGCTCCACTACAAGGCCCTGCGGGACGACGGTCTGTCCGACCGGGAGATCGCCGTGGAACTGAAGATGCCGGCGAGCATGGAGTGGACGCTTAGCTCCCGCCTCCGGCCCCAGGCCTCACGGCTGGGGGAGGAAGGCCTCCGCCGGTCCCTGGCCGCCCTGATGGAGGCGGAACGGGACCTCAAGACGGGGCGCGCGGAGCCGGAGGACGCCCTGACCGGGACGGTAATCCGCCTGGCTTCGGCCGGATCCTGATTGACAGAAATGCAAAATTATGCATAATTAGGCATAATGTTGTGAGTAACTCGTCGGAGGACGAAGAGGTGTCCGCATGAAGGTAGGCATTATAGGCGCTTCCGGGTACACCGGTGCGGAGCTCATGCGCCTGCTTTTCCGCCACCCCAGAGTGGAGGTGGCTTATGTGACCGCGCATACTTATGCGGGAAAGGAAGTGGATGAGCTCTACCCTCACCTGCATGCCTACCGGGGCATGAGGTTTCGCTCCTTCCGGCCGCAGGAGGCGCTTGAGGAAGCGGAGCTCCACTTCGTCGCCCTTCCCCATGGGGAGGCCATGGAGGTGGTGCCGTCCCTTCTGGAGGGCGGGGCCAGGGTGGTGGACCTCTCCGCGGATTACAGGCTGACCGATGCCCGGGAGTACGCCCGCTGGTACGGGAAGGAACACGGCTCCCCGGACCTTCTTTCCCAGGCGGTATACGGCCTGCCCGAGTTCTACTCCACGGGCATTCGGGAGGCCCGGCTGGTGGCCGTGCCCGGGTGTTACCCCACCGCCGCCCTGCTGGCTCTGGGACCCCTGGCCCTGCGCGGCTATCCCCTGGAGGGATGCGTCATCGATGCCAAGTCGGGGGTTTCCGGGGCGGGGAGGACCCTTTCCCTCTCCTCCCATTTCGCCCAGGCCGACGAGAGCGTGAAGCCCTATGCGGTGGGCTCCCACCGCCACACGCCGGAGATCGAGGGCCGGCTCACGGAGCTCTCCTCCCGGCCGGTGAGGGTTAATTTCGTACCCCACCTGGTGCCCATGAGCCGTGGCATCCTGGCCACCTGTTACCTGTCCGTGGGGACCGAGGTGAACCCGCGGGAGGTCGCCGGGACCTACGAGGACTTCTATGCCGGGTCCCGTTTCGTGGTCCTCCTCGGGGAGGGGCGTTTCCCGGAGACCAAGTGCGTTTCGGGGAGCAATTACTGCCACCTCGGGTGGCACCTGGACCGCGAGAGGGGAGTGCTGGTGGTGGCGTCGGCCATCGACAACCTGGTGAAAGGGGCCTCCGGTCAGGCGGTGCAGTGCATGAACATCATGATGGGCTGGGAGGAGTCCCTGGGCCTGGAGGATCCGGGCATCTTCCCCTGAGAGGATGGCGGGGTGCCGGACAAGGGTCGAGCGGACCCGTCGGGGAACCGGGGTATGGAGGTTGCCGTTTCCGGTGGTTGCGGAAATGCCCGTTTTCGAAGGAGACGGGAGACTTTATAAAGGTAAAGGAGACGAAGGATGACATCTACGGAGATAATGGGCGGCGTGTGCGCGCCCCTCGGTTTCGCGGCCGCGGGGGTGGCCTGCGGCCTGAAGGAGAGCGGCAAGCCGGACCTGTGTCTCATATCCTCGGAGGTCAGCTGTTCGGCGGCCGGGGTCTTCACCACCAACGCCTTCCGGGCCGCCCCGGTCCTGGTCACCATGGAGAACCTGCGGGGAGGAAGCCTGCGGGCGGTGGTGGCCAACAGCGGCAACGCCAACGCCTGGACCGGCCGGAGGGGCCTGGAGGACGCCCGGGACATGGCCGGGACGGCGGCCCGGGAGCTGGGAATACCGGCACGGGAGGTGGCGGTGGCCTCAACCGGGGTCATCGGGTGTTACCTGGACATGGAGAAGGTGAGAAAGGGCATCTCCGAGGCGGCCACCTCCCTCAGCCGGGAGGGTGCCGGCCGGGCGGCGGAGGCTATCATGACCACGGACACCTTTCCCAAGCAGTGGTCCCTGGAGGCGGACGGCTTCCGGGTGGGAGGCATGGCCAAGGGGGCGGGCATGATCAGTCCCCGCATGGCTACCATGCTGGCCTTCATCACTACCGACGCCCGGGTGGAGACCTGGGAACTCTCCCGGGCCCTGCGCCGGGTGGTGGACCGCACCTTCAACCGCATCACGGTGGATGGCTGCACCAGCACCAACGACATGGTGGTGGCAATGGCCAGCGGGCTCTCCGGGCGAAGGGTGGGAGGCGAGGAGTTGGAGGAGGCCCTCCTTCCCCTGTGCTCCCGCCTGGCTCGCCTGATAGTGGAGGACGGCGAGGGAGCCACCAGGTTCATAACCGTCCGCGTGCGGGAGGCCGAGGACGACGCGGAGGCGGAGGCGGCGGCCCGCGCGGTTGCGGATTCCCCCCTGGTTAAAACGGCCTTCTTCGGCGGGGACGCCAACTGGGGCCGGGTGGTGCAGGCCCTGGGAGCCTCCCTTCCCGAACTGGATGCGGCGGGGGTGGAGGTACGCTTCGGGGGCCTTCCTGTGGCCCGGGGAGGCGGACCGGTGGACGTGGAGGAAGGTGCGCTTAGGAAGGTAATGTCCTCCCCCCGGGTGGACCTGGAGATAAGCCTGGGCCGGGGCAGGGGGGAGGCCGAGGTCTGGACATGCGACCTGAGTTACGAATACGTGCGCATCAATGCGGAATACCATACCTGATACCTGAGGAGGGGAGATGGAGGCGGCGAAGCGCAAGGCCAAGGTGCTCATGGAGGCCCTTCCCTATATAAAGGAGTATTACGGCCGCACGGTGGTGGTGAAGTTCGGGGGCAAAGCCATGGAGAGCGAAGCCCTCAAGGAGCTTTTCGCCTCGGACATTGTGCTCATGCGCTACGTGGGCATCAACCCCATCATCGTGCACGGCGGGGGGCCCCAGATCACGCATTACATGGAGAGGCTGGGACTGCAGGTCCGTTTCGTGGACGGCCACCGGGTGACCGACGCCGCCGCCATGGAGGTGGCCAAGATGGTCCTGGTGGGGAAGGTGAACAAGGAGATCGTTTCCCTTATCAACGGACACGGCACCCTGGCTGTGGGCCTGTCGGGGGAGGACGGCAACCTTATCCAGGCCGTCAAGCGCCGTCACGTGGGGGAGGGAGGGGAGACGGATCTGGGTTTCGTGGGGGAAGTGAAGGCGGTGAACCCGCGCATCCTGGACAACCTCATCCGGGAGGAGTTCATCCCCGTGGTGGCCAGCATAGGGGTGGACGAGAAGGGGCAGAGCTACAACATCAACGCCGACCTGGTGGCGGGAGCCCTAGCCTCCGCCCTCAAGGCAGACAAGCTCATCTACCTCACCGACGTGGACGGCATCTACCGCGACCTGGCGGACCGGAGCAGCCTCATCCCGGAGCTCGGCCTGGAGGAGGCCGAGGAGCTGGTGCGCGGGGGCACTCTGGGCAGCGGCATGATCCCCAAGCTCCAGAGCTGCGTGGAGGCGGTGCGGGAGGGAGTCCGCCGCGCCCACATCATAAATGGGACCGTGGAGCACGCCCTGCTGCTCGAGCTCTTCACCGATGCCGGCATCGGGACCATGGTGCGGCCCTGAAGTTGATGCGGATCGGGTGACGGCACCGAAAGGCGGCGAGAGCCCGGCAGGCGGGTGCTTGTGAGGCGGGAGGAAAGATGAATTCCGATTACAACCTCGATAGGGCCCTGAAGGCGGAGGAGCGTTTCTTCATGCGCACCTACCGGCGCATGCCCGTGCTCTTCGTCAGGGGTTTCGGGACCCGGCTCTGGGACGACGAGGGCCGGGAGTACGTGGACTTCGTGTCCGGGCTGGGGGCCTGTATAGCCGGGCACTGCCACGGGGAGATCATCGCCGCCGTGGCCCGCCAGTCCTCCCAGCTGATACACGTTTCCAACCTTTACCATACCAGGCCCCAGGGGGAGCTGGCGGAGATGCTGGTACGCAGCACCTTCGCCGATCGGGTCTTTTTCTGCAACAGCGGCACGGAGGCCAACGAGGCGGCCATCAAGCTGGTACGCAAGTACATGAGGGAGGTGCGGGGGGAGGACCGCTACAAGGTGGTCTCCGCTCTGCGTTCCTTCCACGGGAGGACCTACGGCTCGCTTGCCGCCACCGGTCAACCGGAGAAGGCGGAGCCCTTCCGGCCCCTTCCGGAGGGTTTCGTGCACGTGCCCTTCAACGACGCCGCGGCGCTGGAGGAGGCGGTGGACAAGAGCACCTGCGCCGTGCTCCTCGAGCCCATCCAGGGGGAGGGAGGGGTCTACGTAGCGGAGCCTTCCTACCTGAAGAGGGCGCGTGAACTCTGCGAGGAGAGGGGAGCCCTGCTCGTCCTGGACGAGGTGCAGACGGGCATGGGAAGGACGGGGGCCCTCTTCGCCTACCAACACTACGGTATCCTGCCCGACGTGATAACGGTGGCCAAGGGTCTGGCGGGTGGGCTTCCCCTGGGAGCGGTGCTGGCCACCGAGGAGGTGGCCAGGGGATTCCAGCCCGGCGACCACGGCAGCACCTTCGGCGGTAACCCGGTGGCCTGCGCCGCGGCCCTGGCGGTACTCACCGTGCTCCAGGAGGAGCAACTGGTGGAGAATGCGGCGCGGGTGGGCGGGTATTTCCGGGAGAGGCTGCTGCGCCTGAAGGACGAGGTCCCCGGCATCGTCGAGGTCCGGGGCATGGGTCTCATGCTGGCCGTGGAGCTCGAGGACATGGATGCCGGCCGCGTGGTGCAGGAGTGCCTGGAGAGGGGTTACGTGGTGAACAATATCGGACAGCGCATCCTGCGCTTCCTCCCCCCGCTCACCGTCTCCACCCGGGAGGTGGACGGCCTGGTGGAGGTGTTGCGGGAGCTCCTGCGTGGCGGGGCCGGAGAGGGGAGGGTGGCGAGATGAGCCTCAAGGGCCGCGATTTCCTGAGCATGGCGGACCTGGAGGCGGGGGAACTGCTGTTGCTCCTCGAGGAGGCCGCGGAGTTCAAGTGCGCCCTGCGGGCGGGCAAGGTCCGCCCCAGCCTGCGAGGCAAGCTGGTGGCCCTCATATTCCAGAAGCCCTCCACGCGCACCCGGGTGTCCTTCGAGGCCGCCGTGCGTCACCTCGGTGGCCATCCCATAAACATGAATGCCTCGGAGATGCAGCTGGGCCGGGGAGAGACGGTTTCCGACACCGGGCGCGTCCTCTCCCGCTACGTGCAGGCCATAACCCTGCGCACCTTCGCCCACCGGGAGGTAGAGGAGCTGGCGGAGGCGGCGGAGGTCCCGGTGATCAACGCCCTCACCGACCTGGAGCATCCCTGCCAGGTGCTGGCGGACCTGCTCACCATCCGGGAGAGGTTCGGAGGATTCTCCGGACTCAAGCTGACCTACCTGGGCGACGGTAACAACGTGGCCAACTCCCTGGCCCTGGGATGCGCCCTGGCGGGCATCGTCTTCACCGCCGCCTGCCCGGGTGGATACGAGCCGGATGAGGAGATCCTGCGCAGGGCACGATCCCTGGCGGGAGAGGAAGCGGTGCGGGTCGTCCGTGATCCCCGGGAGGCAGCCTCGGGCGCCCACGTCCTCTACACCGACGTCTGGGTGTCCATGGGCCAGAGCGAGGAGGCCCGTCGCGAGCGGGACCTCCGACCCTACCAGCTCAACGGTGAGCTTCTGGGACTCGCCGACCCGGAGGCCGTGGTCATGCACTGCCTTCCCGCTCACCGGGGCCAGGAGATCACCGACGAGGTGCTGGACGGCCCGCGCTCCGTGGTTTGGGACCAGGCCGAGAACCGCTTGCACGCCCAGGCCGCCCTCCTGCATCTCCTTGTCGGGGAGGAGGATTGAGGCCTTGGACCGCAGGAGGAGACGGGACCTCATCCGGGAGCTAATCCGCCTCCATCCCCCCTCCAGCCAGAGGGAACTGGTGGAAATGCTCTCCGAGCGGGGAGTCAGGGTGGACCAGTCCACCGTGTCCAGGGACCTCCGGGAGATGGGAATCATCCGCCTTCCCGGCGGGCGCTACGCCTTGCCGGAGGGAGAGGGTCTGCGAGGGGAGGAAGCGGAGCTGGAAAGGGGGCTCCGCACCTATGCCCTCTCCCTGGAGCCCAGCGGGAACCTGGTGGTGGTGCGCACCCCGGCCGGAAATGCCCATGCCCTGGCGGTCATCATGGACCGGGCGGGCCACGAGGGGGTGGCGGGGACAGTGGCCGGGGACGACACTATCCTGGTGGTGGTGAGGGAGGGATTCCGCGCCGCCGACCTGGCCCGGGAATGGAGGGAGAAGGCGGGGCTGGCGTAAGCCTCGGAACCCCCGGTGGTGATATGATTTTCTGGGCGGGGACGAGGGGATAGAGACCGGCAGGCATCGAGAAGGTCCGAAGCCGGGTGCTTCTGAAGATGTGCTCGGAAGCGGAAATCCCGGCGGGTGTTCATGAGGAAAGGATCCGGAAAGGACGTGCCTATGAAGGAGAAAGTCATCCTGGCCTATTCGGGGGGGCTGGATACCTCGGTGGCCATCCGCTGGCTTCAGGAAAACTACGACCTGGAAGTGGTGGCCCTGGCCGCCGACCTGGGACAGCCCGGTGACCTCAACGCCTTGCGGGATAAGGCGCTGCGCCTGGGGGCGGTGGACGCGGTCACGCTGGATCTCAAGGAGGTCTTCGCCGAGCAGTACGTTCTCCCGGCCCTCAAGGCCAACGCCCTCTACGAGGGCAAGTACCCCCTGGCCACCTCGCTGGCGCGTCCCCTCATCGCCTCAGTGCTGGTGGAGGAGGCGAGGCGCCGGGGAGCTACGGCGGTGGCCCACGGATGCACGGGGAAGGGAAACGACCAGGTGCGCTTCGACCTCACCTTCATGGCCCTGGGGCCCGACCTCCGCATCATCGCTCCCCTGAGGGAGTGGAACATGTCCCGGGAGGAGGAGATCGACTACGCCCGCCGGCACGGCATCCCGGTCCCGGTAACCCTGGAGAGCCCCTATTCGGTGGACGAGAACCTGTGGGGCCGGAGCTGCGAGGCGGGTGTCCTGGAGGACCCCGGCGTGGAGCCCCCCGAGGACGCCTACCAGTGGACGGTCTCCCCGCAAGAGGCCCCCGACGAACCGGCCTACCTGACCATCGGTTTCCGGGAAGGGAGGCCGGTCTCCCTGGAGGGGGAGGAGATGGGGCTGGTGGGCCTGATAATGGAGCTGAACCGGCTGGGAGGCTCCCACGGCGTGGGCAGGATAGACATGATCGAGAACCGCTTGGTGGGGATAAAATCGCGGGAAATCTACGAGGCGCCGGCCGCCACCATCCTCATCGAGGCCCACCGGGCTCTGGAGTCCTTGACCCTGACCCGGGAGACGCAGCACTTCAAGCCCATCCTGGAATCCAAGCTCGCGGAGCTCATCTATTACGGGCTGTGGCACGACCCCCTGCGCCCGGCCCTCTGCGCCGCCGTGGAGGAGACTCAGAGGGCGGTGACCGGCGAGGTGAGGGTGAAGCTGTACAAGGGAACCTGCACCGTGGTGGGTCGCGAGTCGCCCTATTCCCTGTACGACTATTCCCTGGCCACCTACGATCGCTCCGACCTCTTCGACCATGCCTCCAGCCGAGGGTTCGTCGAGTTGTGGGGTCTCCCGCTGCGGGTATGGGGAAAGAGGCGGGAAAGGGCCGGCTTTTAGGCGGCAGGGGCCCTGGCTCAGGAAGCGGGGCGGGTGGGACATGCGACCGTGGTGGTGGAAGGGGGCGAGGCGGAGGCGGCCCGGGCAGGAGGACCGCCGCGGAAGGGGGGAATGGAAGGGGCGCTTGTGAGGTGGAAATAAATGGGGCGAGAAAAGGTTTTTTTCACGCCACATGCCGGGGGAAGAACACTCCCCGAGGTTGGGAAGGGGGCATGAAAAGCCATGAAGCTCTGGGGAGGTCGTTTCAGCAAGGACACGGCGGAGATCGTCCACCGTTTCACCTCCTCCCTTGCCTTCGACCCACGCCTGCTCAAGCAGGATCTTAAAGTAACCGAGGCCCACGCCCTGGCCCTGCGGGAATGCGGCGTCCTCACCCCCGAGGAGCATGAGAAGGTGGTCTCCGCCCTGAGGGAGATGGCCAGGGAGGCGGAGGAGGGGACTTTCCCCTTCGCCGATGACGAGGATGTTCATACCGCCGTGGAGCGGGTGCTGGTGGAGAGACTTGGTGAGGTGGGGGCCAAGCTGCGCACCGCACGCAGCCGCAACGACCAGGTGGCGGCGGACCTGCGACTCTACCTGATGGAGGAAACGGCGGAGATCGTCCACCGGCTGGCCGATCTCATGGAGGTGCTCCTGGAACTGGCGGAGGAGAACCTGGGGGTGATCATGCCCGGTTTCACCCACCTGCAGCCGGCCCAGCCCATCCTCCTCTCCCACCACCTGCTGGCCTATTTCGAGATGTTCAAGCGGGACGTGGAGCGCTTCACGCAGGCGAGGTCCCGCATGGACCGCTGTCCCCTGGGGAGCGGTGCACTGGCCGGGGTGGGCTATCCCCTGGACCGCTGGCTGCTAGCCGAAGAGCTGGGATTCGGGGGAATCACCGCCAATTCCATGGACGCGGTCTCCGACCGTGACTTCGCGGCCGACTTTCTCTACGCGGCCGCCCTCACCGCCGTGCACCTCAGCCGCCTGGCGGAGGAGATCGTCCTATGGATGAACCCCAGGTTCGGTTTCCTGCGGCTGGACGAGGCCTACACCACGGGTTCCTCCATCATGCCCCAGAAGGCCAATCCTGACCTGGCGGAGCTGTTGAGGGGCAAGACGGGAAGGATGATCGGCCACCTGGTTTCCCTGTTGGTGATGCTGAAGGGACAGCCCCTGGCCTACAACCGGGACCTCCAGGAGGACAAGGAGGGCGTTTTCGATGCCGCCGATCAACTGCGCTCCATGCTGGAGATAACCGCCGCGGCGCTGCGCACGGCGGAGTTCGACCGGGAGAGGATGCAGGAGGCGGCCTCGGAGGGGTATCTCAACGCCACTGACCTGGCCGATTATCTGGTGGAAAAAGGGGTTCCCTTTCTCCATGCCCATGAGGCGGCGGGGAAGGCGGTCAGGCTCTGCCTGGACCGGGGAGGCATCCCCCTGGAGGAGCTTGCCCTGAAGGACCTCCAGGCCATAGAGCCGTGCATCGAGGAAGACGTCTACCCGCGCCTCTCCCTCCAGGAATGCATAAAGGCACGCGACCTTCCGGGGGGCACCTCCCCGGGGAGGGTAGAGAAAGCCCTGAGGGAGGCGCGCAGCTGGCTGGAGGTGGAGGGCCGGCGCCTTCCGCGCTGAGAGCGTGGCGGCGCGGGAGGGTCGCGGGGCGGCGTCCCGCATGCGGGCGTCCTCGAGTCGGGGACGGAGAGGGTGGTTTCCATGGGAAAGGTGGAGGAGCTTAGCCGGGCCTTCGAGGAGCTGGCGGAGCTCTCGGACATCAAGGGGGAGGTGCGCTTCAAGGTTAACGCCTACCACCGGGCCGCCGAGGTGGTCAGGGAGGTGGGCGAGGAGATCCTGAAGGCCGAGGACATCAAGGAGCTCCGCAAGTACAAGGGGATAGGCGAAGGTATAGCCAAGAAGATCCTGGAGTTCAAGCGCACCGGGACCATCTCCAAGCTGGAGGAGCTCAAGGAGGAGATACCCGTGGAGCTCATCTCCCTCCTCCAGGTCCCCAACCTGGGCCCCAGGAGGGCCAGGCTGGTATATGACGAATTGGGAGTGCGCACCATCGAGGAGCTCAAGGAAGCGGCGGAAGCCCACAAGCTGGCCGAGCTGCACGGGCTGGGACCCAAGGCGGAGCAGAACATCCTGGAGGGCATCAGGCACCTCCAGACCACCACGGGTCGGCTTCCCATCCACCGGGCCCACCGCGTCCAGGAGGAGATATCCCGGCACCTCCAGGAGAGGATACCCGGTCTTACCCTGAGCCCCGCGGGGAGCCTGCGCCGCATGAAGGAGACCATCGGGGACATCGACATCCTGGCCGCCTCGAGGGAACCGGGAAAGGTCATGGAAGCCTTCTGCTCCCTGCCGCTGGTGGAGAGGGTGCTCCTTCATGGCGATACCAAGAGCTCTATACGCACCGTCGACGGGCTGCAGGTGGACCTCAGGGTGGTGGCTCCCGAGGAATACGGGGCGGCTCTGCAGTACTTCACCGGGTCCAAGGCGCACAACGTCAGGGTGCGCGAGATCGCCAAGAAGGCGGGGAAGAAGGTCAGCGAGTACGGCGTGTTCTGGGTGAAGGACAACCGGCGGCTGGCGGGAGCCGACGAGGAGGAGGTCTACGCGGAGCTGGGGATGGACTGCCCGCCCCCGGAACTGCGCGAGAACCGGGGAGAGGTGGAGGCGGCGCTGGAACACCGGCTCCCCACCCTGGTGACCTTGGAGGACATCCGTGGAGACCTGCACGTGCACACCGAGGCCAGCGACGGGACCGCCGACCTCCTGGAGATGCGGGCGGCGGCGGAGGCCCTGGGATACCGCTACCTGGCCATCACCGATCACGCCGGGAACCTCAAGGTGGCCAACGGGCTGGACCGGGAAAGGCTGCTCCGGCAGGTGGAGGAGATCAAGAGGCTGAATGCCAGGAAGGATTCCCCCGTCCTGCTCCTCTCGGGGACGGAACTGAACGTGGGCAACCGAGGGGAGGTGGACTACGACCCCGAGGTCCTCTCCCGCCTTGACGTGGTCATCGCCTCCATCCACGGGGGATTTCGCCAGCCCAGGGAGCAGATGACCAGGCGTATCCTGGAGGCCATTCGCAACCCCCACGTGAAGATAATCGCCCATCCCACGGGAAGGCTTATCGGGCAGCGCCCGCCCTACGAGGTGGACCTCCGGGCGGTGATGGAGGCGGCGGCGGAGACGGGGACGGCCCTGGAGCTCAACGCTTTTCCAGACCGCCTGGACCTGAACGACGAGAACCTCATGGAGGCTCGTTCCCGCGGGGTGATGATTGCCCTGGGAACCGACGCCCACCGCCGGGAACACCTGGCCTTCATGCTCTACGGGGTGGCCACCGCCCGCAGGGGATGGCTGGGACGGGAACACGTCCTCAACGCCAAAGAGCCCGAGGAGCTTCTCCGGTGGCTGTGGGCGGGTCGCGAAAGGCAGGCATAGAGCACCCGGGTAGTGGACGGCACGGCCGCCGGACGGGTCGCGGGAGCGGTCGCAGGAGGGGAAGGGGTGGAGATGGAGGTTAGGAAGAACGCCATCGTTCCGCTGGGGTACGGCAAGTATTACCGGGCGGACAAGATCATCGGCCTGGAGCCCATAGGGGAGGAACGCGGTCCGGCCCGTCGCACCTACGTCTACGTGGAGGGGCGGCAGGAGCCAGTCATCGCCTCCCGCACCGAGGAGACCATCCTGCGGGACATGGTGGTCTCCGGCGAGGAGGCGGAGGCCTCCATGGCCTTCGAGCTCCTGGAGAGGATACTGCACGAGATGGAGAGGGTGGGGCCCATGCTCCGCAGGAGCATCCGGGAGGAGAGCGGCCTGGACATCGACGACCTGGTGGGCCGCATCCGGCGCGTGCTCTCCCGGGAGGAGGACAGGGAGGCGGACCAGGGCACGTTGTTTATCTGAACCTGATCTGAACCGGAAAAGGTTGTGGAACCAAGGAGGTAAGCCTTGAAGCTGAGGGAGATCTACGAGCTGGCGGTGAAGATGGGGATGGAAAAAGACCCCCGCGGCAAGGAGGAGATCGAGAGGATACTGGCCGCCAATCGGGAGAAGTACGAGAAGCTCCCGGAAAAGGAAAAGAGGTTCTTCGACCTGGAAAGCCTGGAGAACCCATTTCCGGACTCCCGCATCCTGGTGGGGGACCCGGAGACGGAGGTACGCTGCGCCCTGGTGGGCATCGACATGGAGGTGCCGGAGGTCCTCCTTGCCGACCGCCTGCGGGAGAAGGGGGAGCCCGTGGACCTCATCATAAGCCACCACCCGGAGGGGAAGGGGCTGGTGAACCTGGACAAGGTCATGGCCCTCCAGGCCGACGAATGGTACCGCCACGGCGTGCCCATCAACATCGGAGAGGCCCTCATAGGAAAGCGCATGCAGGAGATCTACCGCGCCTTCCTCCCCCGCAACCACGAGCGGGCCCTGGACGCCGCCCGCCTCCTGGGCATACCCTTCATGAGCATGCACACCGTGGCCGACAACCAGGTCCATTCCTACCTGGGTGAGCTCTTCGCCAAGCGCAAGCCGCGCACCGTGGGCGAGGTGGTGGATATCCTCCTGGAGATCCCCGAGTACCAGGCCTCAGCGGAAAGCCAGGCGGGACCGGTGGTCATCGTGGGCAAGAAGGAGAACCGCGCCGGCAAGGTGATGGTGGACATGACGGGAGGAACCGAGGGCCCCCAGGAGGTGCTGGAGAAGCTGGCGGCCGCCGGCGTGGGGACCATCGTGGCCATGCATTACTCCGAGAAGCACCGCGAGGAGGCGGAAAGGCAGAAGATAAACGTGATCATCGCCGGGCACATCGTTTCCGATTCCCTGGGCATGAACCTCATCCTGGACAAGCTGGAGGAGAGGGGGGTGCGCATCATC